>CALMOP010000086.1 GCA_937871775.1 uncultured Gemmatimonadota bacterium
CGCGGGACGGTGGGTGCCCGCTGCCGGGTGGGGTCAGCTTTCATTCTCGGTGTGGTGTCGCTGGCCGTCGCCTACGCCTACCACCGGGTCGTCGTCAGGGAATGAGGGCCCCTCCGATTGCCGATTGACCCGCGCCGATGTAGCCTCCCAGCTCCATGCCGCTCTCCCCAATCACCACACTGACCCCGGCCGCGCTCGCGGAGGCCACCTGGGACGACATCCGGCCGCTCTACCAGGAGCTGGTGGACCGCCCCATGGATGCGACGACCATCGAGCGCTGGCTGACGGACTGGTCGCGGCTCGAGGAGGTCGTCACGGAAGCCGCGGCGCTCGCGATGATTGCCTACACCTGCGACACGGCCGATCCTGCCAAGGAAGCGGCGCACCTGCGGTTCAGCGCGGAGATCCTTCCGAGAATGGAGGAACTGGAAGTGGAGTTGGCCCGGCGGCTGCTGGCCTCCGGGTACACCCGACCGGACCTGGAAGTGGCGATCGCCAGGTTCCGGACCGCCGCAGAACTGTTCCGGGAGGAAAACGTTCCGCTGAATACCGAGATCGAAGAGCATTGCGCCCGGTACCAGAAGATGACCGGCGGTCTGACGGTGATCTGGGACGGGGTCGAGAAGACCCTGCCCGAGCTGCAACCCTTCCTTCAATCCACCGATCGCACGGTCCGCGAGCGGGCCTTTCGGGAGACCTGCGCGAAGTACGCTGGTTGCCGCGATGAACTGGCAGGCGTCTTCGACACGCTTTTCGATCTTCGGGTGCAGACCGCCCGGAACGCCGGCTTCGCCGACTATGAATCCTACGCGTTCCGCGCCAAGTGCCGGTTCGACTACACCCCCGCGGATTGTCGCCGCTTCCACGAAGCGGTCGAGGCCGTCGTGGTCCCGGCGGTCGAGCGCATCATGGCCCGGCGCCGGGCGCGCCTGGGCGTGGCGACGGTGCGTCCGTGGGACACCGCGCCCGACCCGGAGGGCCGGGAGCCGATCCGGCCCTTCCGCGAAGCCCGCGAACTGATTGACACCAGCCGGCAGATCGTGGGGCGGGTTGCCCCGGCCTTCGGGGCCGAGTTCCAGGCCATGATGGACGAACAGCTGCTTGATCTCGACGTGCGCAAGGGGAAGGCCCCGGGCGGGTACTGCGAAACCCTCGAGTACCGCGGCCGGCCCTTCATCTTCATGAACGCCGTGGGTGTGCTGGACGACGTGTCGACCCTGTTGCACGAGGCCGGCCACGCGTTCCACGCCTTCGAGTCTCATGCCCAGCCATGGATCTGGCAACGGCATCCCGGGCTCGAGATGTGTGAGCTCGCCTCCATGTCGATGGAGTTGCTCGCCACCCCATACCTGGGCAAGGAAAGCGGAGGCTTCTTCAGCGCCGAGGAGCTGGCGCGAGCGCGGGTGGAGCACCTGGAGGACGTGCTCGTGACTCTGTCGCATGTGGCATCCGTGGATGCCTTTCAGAGCTGGATCTACACCAGTGGGGCCGGCCGCGATCGGGACGCACGGGACCAGGCCTGGCTCCAGGTCCGCAGCCGGTTCGAGCGCGGCATCGACTGGTCGGGCCTCGACCGGGAGCGCATCACCCGGTGGTACCGGCAGCTCCACATCTTCTTGTATCCCTTCTACTACATCGAATATGGCATTGCCCAGATCGGCGCGCTGCAGGTGTGGCGGAACAGTCTCCGAGACCAGGCCGGGGCCGTGGAGCGCTACCGGCAGGCGCTGGTGCAGGGAAACACCCGCTCCTTGCCCGAGCTATACCGCGCGGCCGGCGTAGAATTCACCTTTGACGCCCGGGTTATCGGCGAGTTGGTGGCCCAGGTCGAAGCGGAGCTGGAGAAATGGCTGCGGGTGAGCGGGCGGCGGTGAGCTGGGGGCCGGAGGCAGGCTCCCACCAGGCGCGCACCTCTCACCGGTCACCGCTCACCCTCCCGCCGGTTGCGCCCCGGGGACTCCAAGGCAAGATTCCACCCCCGTCCGGCCCGAACCTCGGGTCTCGACAACCCCTTGTCGGAGAGCGTGAATGGCGAAGGAAGAAGGCATCGAGATGGAGGGCGTGGTGACCGAAGTGCTGCCGGACCGCAACTACCGGGTCCTGCTCGAGAACGGGCACTCCATCCTCGCCTACGCCGCCGGCAAGATGAGCAAGTTCAAGATCCGTGTCCTGGAAGGCGACCGGGTCACCGTGGTTCTCTCCCCGTACGACCTGACCCGCGGGCGGGTCATCTACCGGCACAAGTGAAACGGCAGCGGGGCCGGTCACCGACCGGCCCCGCTGCGCTCCCACCCGGGAGGGGCAGCCCAGAAGGCCGCCCCTGCGCCGTTACTTCACCTTCGTGACGTTTTCCGCCGCGGGCCCCTTAGCCCCTTCGACGATGTCGAACTCAACCCGCTCACCTTCCGAGAGGCTGCGGAACCCATCGGCCTTGATGGCGGTGTGGTGGACGAAGCAGTCCTTGGAGCCGTTTTCGGGCGTGATGAAGCCATAGCCCTTGGCGTCGTTGAACCACTTCACCGTGCCGGTGACGCGAGGCATACTGCGCTACTCCGTGCGGAGGGAAACATCGTCAGCGCCCGGACGCTTCCGGAATCGCTGACAGGGAAAATGAGCTGGGAACCGTCCCGGCTCACGACTGTAAAAAAAGACCCGGACTCGTTCCCGGGTCGCGCAGTATTCCTGTGGGGAAGCCCTGCTCGATTGAGACCCGGCCGAGCCAGCTGGCCAATTCCAGCCGCGATAAAGATGGGGATTCCGGCTTTCCCGTCAAGAGGGAAGTCTGCTCGGGATACCGGAAGCGGCCGGGGCCCGCGCTCGGGGTCCGGCGTCCCCTCAGGGTTTCCACCACTTGCGGGCCGCCTTGGCCCATTCCCCGCTCCGGCGGCGGAGGCCCTTCCCGGTGGCGCGGTTGAGGGCTTGCAGGAACTCGGGTGCGCTGGGATACCGCTGCTCCACCTCGGCGTGCATCGCGCGTTCGAGGACCACCGCGACATCCTCCCCGAGGTCCGGCCGCTGGCTGCGGAGTTCGGGCCGCTGATTGGTGGTTTGCCGGGTGAGGACCTGCTCC
The DNA here is from genome assembly GCA_937871775.1 of uncultured Gemmatimonadota bacterium. Lineage (GTDB taxonomy): Bacteria > Gemmatimonadota > Gemmatimonadetes > Gemmatimonadales > GWC2-71-9 > JADJOM01. The sequence continues at coordinate 3,071 of CALMOP010000086.1, forward strand.
ACCGTCTGCCCTTGAAACGGGGGATCGGCGAGCAGAGCAAAGTAGGCCACGGCCGCGAGGCTGTAGAGGTCGGATCGCTGATCAACCCGCTCGCCGAGCAGCTGTTCGGGGCTGGCGAACATGGGTGTCCCGCTCTGGCTGGTCGCGCCCCCGAACCGGCCCTGCCCGCGGAGCGCCAGCGCGAGACCGAAATCGGTGATCTGCAGACTTCCCGTCTGGTCGATCAGCATGTTCTCGGGCTTGAGGTCGCGGTGCACCAGCCCGGACCCATGGGCCTGCGCCAGCGCGCTCAGGGCCTCGCGCAGCAACCGTACCACCTTCTCGAGCGGCAGGGGCCCTTCCTTTTCCACCAACTGGGCCAGGTTCGGGCCTTTCACCAGCTCCATCGTGTACCAGAGCAGCCCGGAGCGTCCGCCGATGTCGTAGATGGCGACGATATTGGGATGGTTGAGCCGGGCCGCGAGCTGGGCCTCGCGCCGAAAGCGTTCGACGA
>CALMOP010000087.1 GCA_937871775.1 uncultured Gemmatimonadota bacterium
ACTGAGTACTGAGTACCGCTGTGCTCAGGGTCACCGACCCCACCCGCCGGTGATGCGGCCCGGCTTCGCCAGAGAGGAGCGCCGATGAATTGCGGTTGTCCAATGCGGAGGTCCTGAAGCTCGGGGGCCGGTACCTCGAACTCATCGGGGGTCGTCCCCTGTCCACCCAGGAGAAGGAATCGTTCATCGCCGAGACGGTGGACAGCTACGAGAAGCACATCAACCGCGGGTTTCTCACCTATCGCAAGTCGGTGACCGAAGCGGGTCAGTTCGCGGCGCTGGAGTGGTCGGGTGAAGGCGCCCTGTTGCGGGACCTGCTGGGTCGTGAATACATCGACTGCCTCGGCGGCTACGGCATCTTCTCCGCCGGCATCAATCATCCCCGGATTCTCCAGGCGGTGCGGGACCAGATGGGCCGGATGGCCCTCAACAGCCAGGAGCTGCTGGAGCCGTGGCGGGCCGGCCTGGCACGGCTGCTCGCCGCCGTCACCCCGGGCGATCTGGGCTGCTGCTTCTTCATCAACAACGGCACCGACGCCATCGAGGGTGCCATCAAGCTGGCCCGGCTCTATACCGGGCGAAATGTGTTCGTCTCGACCCTGGGCGGGTTTCACGGCAAGTCGATGGGGTCGCTGTCCCTCATGGGCAAAGCGTCGTTCCGGGAGCCGTTCGAACGGGGACTGCAGGACGTGCGGTTCGTGCCCTACGGTGACGCCGACGCCCTGGACCGGGAGATGGCGATCCTCGAGGCGGTGGGCCAGCTGCCCGCGGCGGTGGTGCTCGAGCCGGTGCAGGGGGAGGCCGGAGGCGTGGTGCCGCCGGACGGGTATCTCGCGCGGGTGCGCGAGATCTGCACCCACCACGGCACCCTGTTCATCGCGGACGAGATTCAGACCGGCATGGGGCGCACCGGCAAGCTCTGGGGAGTGGATCACGCCGGCGTGACGCCGGACATCATGTGCATGGGCAAGTCGATCGGCGGCGGGGTCATGCCGCTCTCGGCCTTCGTGTCCACGCCCAAGATCTGGGAAGTGCTGGTCCCCAACCCGATCATCCACTCCACCACCTTCGGGGGCAATCCCATCGCGTGCGTCGCGGGAATCGCGGCCATCACCGTGACCCTCGAGGAAGACCTGCCAGGCCAGGCCGCCTCCAAGGGCGACTACCTGCTGTCCGAACTCCGGGGTCTCATGCGGAAGTACCCCGGGGTCCTGACCGACGTGCACGGCAAGGGCCTGCTGATCGGAATGGAGTTCCCCACCGATCCCATCGGGTTCAAGTGCGCCGCGGGACTGTTCCGGCGGGGAGTGCTGGTGGCCGGGACCTACTCCAAGGCCAGGACCATCCGGATCGAGCCGGCCCTGGGGATTTCGATGGATCTGTTGAAGGAGATGCTGAACCGGCTGGAAGACACGTTGAAGGAGATCGCGAAAGAGCGGTAGGGGTCATGGTAGGGGCGGAGCAATGCTCCGCCCCCTACCAACACCCCTACCGCCCCTACCACCCACCCCTACCGTCTTAACGTCTTACCGCCCTACCGCCGTACCGCCGTACCGCCGTACTGTCTACTCGCTCTTCTCTTCCTCGCTGGCGCCGCTGTGGGACCAGCTCAGTGTCACGCCGCCCCAGACCTTGAACTTGGTGTCAGTGGCGGAGGGCTTAGTAATCTTGGTCCATTCATCGGACCCGATGATGCCATGGACCGAGGGGGTGATGGACAGGGAGCCCGCAGAAAGTCCAAGACTGGCGGAGAGATCGACGTGGGTGAGGCCGCTGCCGAAGAAGTTCGCCGACTTGCCGCTTGTTCCCGTCTGCTGTCCGCCGGTCCAGCCCGCAAGGGCGCCGATGGTCAGGGTCTTGGGCCCGAGCGGAATCCCATGGGACACGCTGCCCTCGACATAAAGACCCTTGATCTTGTTGATGTCGTACCACGCTGCCAGTTTCGGGTTAAGTGGCGCGGAGAAGGCCACCTTACCGTAGACTTCGGTGGTGTTGGCCTCTTTGGTATAGCACAGGTAAGCGGTCGCAGCGCATGAACTCAGGGGGTTCGGGAACAGGTACCCGGTCGCCCCTGCGGTCAGGGTGGCCTTGCTGACGGTATAGCCGATCTCCGCCCACCAATCGAACTCAGCCAAGTTGAAAGCGCTGGCCCCACCGGATTCGGAGATGTCGTTGTTGGCGTCGGCATACTTGCCCGCGTCGATATTAGCCCACCCTCCGATGGTCAGCGATGCCGTACTGAGCGGGAAAGTCACGTAGACGTCCGGTTGGATGACCGGCTTGTTGGTGTAGGTCAAGCCGCGCCACACATAGCTGCTGAATCCGGCCACATCGACGCCAATCGTCGCCTGGGCCGCGAGGGGGACTGCTCCGGCCACCGCCAAAGCGGCACCGAACCAAAGAACGCGCTTCATACTGTCTCCTCAATTGTAGAAGGGGTTA
>CALMOP010000088.1 GCA_937871775.1 uncultured Gemmatimonadota bacterium
ACACACCGGACCCGTTGAGCGCGCTGCCATTCTCCACCGGATTGCTTCGGGGGCTGCGCCCCCTCGCAATGACTGGCTTCTGGGTAACGGCAGTCATTGCGAGCGCCCGCACGGGCGCGAAGCAATCCCGTCGGGCGCACGCCGGACCCCTTGAGCACGGTGACAGGTTCCAGATGACGGCAGTCATTGCGAGCGGCTGCCGGCAGGCCGCGAAGCAATCCCGCCAGGCACACACCGGACCCGTTGAGCGCGCTGCCATTCTCCGCCGGATTGCTTCGGGGGCTACGCCCCCTCGCAATGACTGGCTTCTGAGCAAAGGCAGTCATTGCGAGCGCCCGAACGGGCGCGAAGCAATCCCGTCAGGTACAAGCCGGACCCCTTGAGCACGGTGCTAGCTCCACCGGATTGCTTCGGGGGCTGCGCCCCCTCGCAATGGCTGGCGAGCCGGCACTCGCTACTACCCCCCCACCACCCTCCCCACCAGCGCCTGCGCCTCGTCCACGATCCGCCCCAGGTGCGCCTCATCCCGGAAGCTCTCGGCGTAGAGCTTGTACCCACTCTCGGTCCCCGACGGCCGAGCCGCGAACCAGCCGTTTCGGGTGGTGACCTTGAGCCCGCCGATCGGGGCCCCGTTGCCGGGCGCGGTCGTCAGCCTGGCCTCGATCGGGTCGCCCGCCAGGGTGTTCGCGGTCACCGACGAGGGCGTCAGATTCCTGAACCCGGCCTTCGCCGCCTCGGAGCAGGGGGTGTCAATCCGGGTGTACACCGGCGCGCCCAGCTCCGCGGTGATTTCGCGGTAGTGTTCGCTCGGGTCCTTGCCGGTGACCGCGGTGATCTCCGCCGCCAGCAGACCCAGCACGATCCCGTCCTTGTCGGTGGTCCACACCGTGCCGTCGCGGCGCAGGAAGCTGGCTCCGGCGCTCTCTTCGCCCCCGAAACAGCAGCTGCCGGCTAGCAGTCCCGATGCGAACCACTTGAACCCGACCGGTACCTCCAGCAACTGCCGCCCCACCTGCGCCACCACCCGGTCGATGATGGCGCTGGAGACCAGGGTCTTCCCCACCACCGCGGACGCCGGCCAGTCCGGCCGGTGCTGCAGCAGGTAGCGGATCGCCACCGCGAGGTAGTGGTTGGGATTCATCAGCCCGGCGGAGCGGGTAACGATGCCGTGCCGGTCGGCGTCGGGGTCATTGCCCCAGGCGATGTCGAATCGATCCTTGAGGCCGACCAGCCCCGCCATCGCATAGGGGCTGGAGCAGTCCATCCGGATCACCCCGTCGTGGTCCACCGGCATGAAGGCGAACCGGGGATCCACCTGGTCGTTCACCACCGTGAGATCCAGCCCGTACTGCTCGGCGATGGCCTTCCAGTAGGCCAGCGAGGCACCACCCATCGGGTCCACCCCGATCCGGATGCCGGCAGCCCGGATGGCATCCAGGTCGATCACGGCGGCAAGGTCGGAGACGTACGCCTTGAGCAGGTCCCGTGACTGGACCACCAGGGTGGTGGTCCGGCGCACCCCCTGGTTGCCGCTTTGCAGGATGGCGTTAGCCCGGTCCTGGATCCAATCGGTCACCTCCGCTTCCGCCGGGCCGCCATGCGGAGGATTGTACTTCAAGCCGCCATCCTGGGGCGGGTTGTGCGAAGGCGTGATGATGATGCCATCCGCCTTCCCCTCGCTCCCTTTCCCTTTTCCCCTTTCCCCCCGCCCGGCATTCCACTCCAGGATCGCCCGCGAGATCACCGGTGTCGGGGTACACACATTGCCGCGCTGGACCACGGCGTGCACCCCGTTGGCGGAGAGCACGTCCACGGCGGTCTGTTCTGTGGCTGCGGAGATGGCGTGGGTGTCGCTGCCAAGAAAGAGCGGGCCGGTGATGCCATGGCCGGTGCGGTATTCACAGATCGCCTGGGCGATGGCGAGGATCTGGGATTCGGTCAGGCTGCCATCGAGAGGGGTGCCGCGGTGCCCGCTGGTCCCGAAGCGCACCAGTCGCCCGGGGTCCGATGGATCGCCTGGGCGAGCGAAGTACGCCCGTTCCAGGCGGGCCACGTCAATCAGAATATCCGGCGGGGCCGGACGGCCGGCGAGTGGGTGCATGAGGACATGGGAATACGGGCCCGGACACGCGGGGAGCAGCTGAAACCATAGCACGATTTCAGCTTTGCCGCGACCTCCTGGGTCGCTTGACAGCGCCGCCACCGGCTCTCACCTTGGCCCTCAAGGTGTGAAACTGCGGGGAAGACAACGGGAAGACTGCGGTGAAACTGCGGGACAACCGCGGGGCGGTCGGAGGGTATCCGTGGTCCTCCCGTTGATTCGCCGTTGTCTTCCCGCTGTTTTCCCGTTGTTTTCCCGTGGTCTTCCCGTTGTTTTCCCGCGGTCTTCCCCTTCTCCCCTGCCTCCCCCATGCACCCCTCAGTCACCCCCCTCGCGGCGATCCTCCGCCTCAACACCGAGCTGCTGCTCAACTGCCTCGATGGTGTGAGTGAGTCGGAAGCCCGGACTCAGCCGGCCGGAACCGGGAACCATCTGGCGTTCCTGGTGGCGCACCTCATCGACTCCCGTCACTACCTCGCCGCGGCGCTGGATGCCCCACTCGAGAACCCCCTGACTGGCATCCTCGCCGGCGCGAAGGGCATGGCGGACGTCACCGAACTGCCTCCTCTGCCCACGCTGCGCGCGGCCTGGGAAGCCATCTCGGCCCGTCTGGCAGTCACGATTGAACGGCTGGATACTCCGGCGCTGGCCGCTAAGGCCAAGCCGCTACCCGGCGGTGATGGCACCCGACTCGGCAACCTGGCCTTTCTGGTGCACCATGACACCTACCACCTCGGCCAGATCGCCCTGCTGCGCCGGCAGCTAGGACACCCGCCCATGAGCTACACCCTCAAACCCCGAGAGCCGGGAAGGACGGGGGCTTAGGGAGGCGAGAAGGCGAGGAGGCGAGAAGGCGAGATGCTGGGGGAGCCTCCCATGTGCGCGTGATCCTTCGCCCCCTTCTCGCCTTCTGGCCTCCTCGCCTTCTCGCCTCCCGGCCTCCTAGCCTCCTCGCCTCCTCGCCTCCTGGCCTCCTCGCCTTCACTCATCGCGCCCGAAACCAGCAGATCACCTTGTACGCCGGCAGGCTCAATACCAGCAGGGCCAGCGACTTCCGACTGTTGCCCCAGTCGGTCACGACCGAGCCGACCAGGAACGCCACCGAGATCACCACCGCCAGGCCGGTGGTCCACGGGTACCCGGGCACCCGGTATGGCCGCGGGGTATCCGGCTCCTTCCGACGCAGCGCGAAGACACTGAGGAATGACAGGGTGTAGGACGCGACGAAGAAGAACGCGCACAGCGCCAGCACCGTGTTGACCGTTCCGGTCAGGATGAACGCCAGCGCCACCCCGACCGTCGCCCAGTGGCCCACCGTCGGGGTACCGCCCTGGTTCACAGTCCCGAAGCCCCCCGGCACCAGCCGGTCGCGACTCAGCGCCAGCACCACCCGCGGGGCCATGAGCAGGCAGGCGTTGATGCCGCTCATGATCGATAGCAGTACCAGCAGCCGGATGATCGTGTCGCCCTGTGCCCCAAAGAGAGCCCTGCCCGCGGTCGCAGCAACGAAGGGGTCGCCGGCCATCCGCTCGATGCCAAGTACCCGCACCATGCCCACGTTCACCAGGACGTAGATGGCGATCACCAGCACGACCCCGAGCGCCATGGAGCGGGGAATGCCCCGACCGGCGTCCTTCACCTCCTCCCCGAAGTACAGCGGGCCAGTCCAGCCGTCGTAGGTGTAGATCACCGCCTGCAGGGCCGCCACGATGGCTCCAACCATGGCCATGCCAGCCGGCAGCGGCTGCGCCGCCATCGACTCTCGCCCCGGTACCGGCCACAGCATGCAGAGGCCAATCAGCACTCCGAAGGCCAAGGCCTTGAGCGCGCTCAGGATCTGCTGTGACAGGTCGCCAACTTTGATCCCGCGCCAGAGCAGCAGCCCGAACAACAGCACCAGCGCGCAGGCCACCAGCACCTGCTTCCCCGCCAGTGCCGGGACCAGCGGCGCCAGGTACTCGGCGAACACCATGCCGCCAAGCGAGACCGTGGCACAGGTGGAGATCCAGTCGTTCCAGCCGACTACGAAACCCGGGTATTCTCCGAGCCCCCGGCGGACAAAGACGTACTGGCCACCTGACTGCGCCATCATCGCCCCCGGCTCCGCCAGCGAGATCGCGCCGAGGAAGGCGTACAGCCCGCCGATAAGCCAGACCCCGATGAACAGTCCCGCCGCCGGGAGCCGGGCCGCGACATCACCCGGGGTCCGCAGGATCCCGATCAGGATGGTGTTGCCGATAATCACTGCGACGCCGAACGCGACCCCCAGGACCTGCAGCAGCTTTCCGCGACTGGTCACCGGGACCATCCCCGGCGGCCGTGCCGCGCCTTGGCGCCCATGCTGGATACGAAACCGCGGCGAATGGAGCGACGACGACGCATGGGCTCACCTTTCACCGTGGGCCGAGTGGTGATAAGGGGAATCGGAAGCGGAGCAGACACGAAAAGATGCAGCAGAATCAGCCGGGGGGAAGGTGGACGGCTGACGGCTGACGGCCTGACCCCCGTCGCCTGAATATCTCGATGCCCGCTACTGGCGCCGCAACTGCCAGGTGATGGTCTCGGTACCGGTCAGTCCGTTGGCTGCATCAGCGAGGGGGTGCTCGTAGGAGTCCTTGCCTTCCAGCGTAGTGTAGTCGGCAGCCCTCCGGTCCGTCGCCATTATCGTGGGCCCGCGCCCGCTCTTCACCTTGTCGCCGGCCCTCTCGGGACACCAGACCTGGAGCTTGTACTCGCCCGCATCCGCGGTCGTTTCGTGTTCCACCGCGATCATGCCGGGTCCCTCGTACTCGCCGACTTCCGTGCCCTTGACGCGGCAGGCCACCTTGCCCGCGGTGACAGTAGCCGTCACCGACAGGACGTCATTGACGTTGTCACCCTTGAGCGTGGACGAGAGCGTCGCGGTCCCACTGTAGTACCTGGCGCAGTTCCAGGTCGACAGCGAATCGCCCCGGCACTCGGCCCATGCCTTGGAGACCTGGGCATCAAGCGAGGCCTGGGACAGCGCGAGCGAGAGTAGCAGAACGAGTCCGCGTGGTGGCATTGCCATGGGCCTGGTCTCCGGGACGGGACGTGGGATGGGGTGGGCCGCAGGCTGGAGCTGCCGCCGCCCGACAAACGGCGAACCTACCTGCCGGCGTCCCGCACCGGAAGGTGGTCAGCCCGCTGAAATCCACCGCGACCCGGTACCTCGCCCCCGCATCGGGCAGCCCCACGGGCGGACGGTGGCGGAAAACCGATCGTATCCGGGGCGCATTTCCGGCCCTCGCTCGGCGCGGGTACATTGTCGCGCCACTGCCCATTGGTACGGTTCGCGCCGAGGGCATGAGACGCCCCGGTCCACCTGTCCGCGCGCGGCGGGCGTCTGCAACCGTGTCGACATCAGCTCCTCAGAGCTGTACCTGAACGTTGGGAGGGATCCATCATGAGCGCTCGCTCGTCGGCCTCGTTCCTGCTCCTCTGCTTGCTCCTCATGGTGGTGTCGGTACCTGTCGCGGGACAGTGCGCCGACAGCTCGGCCGGCGCTGCCGGATGCTCCGCCAGCCAGCCGGACGGGGACGGCGACGGTGTGCCCGATGCCGCCGACCAGTGCCTCGAGACGCCCACCGGCACCAAGGTAGGCGCCTCCGGGTGCAGCTTCCTCATCGAGGGCGCGAAGACAGCCATGGTCCTCGTGGGGGTACGCTTCGAGACCGGCAAGCCCGAGATCACCCAGCGGTCCGAGACGGTCCTCAAGACCGTCGCGGAGGCGCTGCTGTCCCGACCGGAGGTCCGGGGGGAGGTGTCGGGTCACACCGACAACACCGGCAGTGCCACGGCGAACCAGCGCCTCTCCCAGAAGCGGGCGGAAGCGGTGCGCCAGTACCTGATCGATCAGGGCGTGGCCGGCGACAGGCTTACCGCGGTGGGCTATGGCGAGTCCAAGCCGATCGCATCGAATGAGACCGAAGCGGGGCGGGCCCGGAACCGGCGGGTGGAGTTCAAGCGCGCCGAGTAATGCGAGCGGGACGGGACCCCGACGGGTAGCGGCTCCGGTACCCGCCAGGGTGTGCAACCGAACGGACGAGACACCTGTCGAAGTCGCCACGATTCACGCCACCCCAAGGCTGACTCTGCGGCGATTTCGGTTGCCATTCTCGATCGCTTCGTGTTCCGCCGCGATCAGACCGGCTCCCTTGTACTCGTCGGCCTCCGCTACCGCCCCACCGCCCCCCGCTCCCCTTCGCCCTTGAACAGCAGCGCAAACAGAATCAGGATCACCGCTGCCCCCACCGCGGGCCACAGCCAGATCCTGGTCCAGTCGTGCCCTCCCTCAGGCCGGACGTAGTACTCCACCACCACTCCCGACAGGAAACTTCCGATGAGGTACCCCAGCCCCTGCGTCAGGGTGAGGAATCCATGGGCCGCGGCCCGGAGCCGATCAGCAGCGGGTAAAAGGTGCCGAAGGTCCCCTCGTTGGAGGCCCAGTACAGCAGCCCCGCTCCGACCAGGTGCAGCAGCGCGATGATCTTCTGGGTGGCGAAGAACCGGTCGGCCACCATGCCCACGAAGAACGGGGCGATGATCGCCCCGATCGCCATGCTGCCGTAGGCGGCCCCGATCTGGGGGCCGTCGAAGCGCAGCGTGGTCCCCAGGTAATTGCCCAGGGTGACGAACCAGGCGCCCAGATGAAATACTGCAGGAACATCATCGCCGACAGCTTGAAGCGGATCATGCGTTCTCCTCGCCTCCTCGCCTCCTCGCCTCCTCGCCTCCTCGCCTCCTCGCCTCCTCGCCT
>CALMOP010000089.1 GCA_937871775.1 uncultured Gemmatimonadota bacterium
TCCGGAACAGTTGTACGATGCCACCTGGCACGTGCGAATCATCCCCGCCCACATCTGGCGGTGGGTTCCCGTCGGGGACTGGGCAGCCGACACCGCGATCGCGCACCTCGTCGGGAGCGGCCCCTACCGGGTCCGGTCGTGGCAACGGGGCCAGACCCTGACCCTGGTGGCGGACTCGCTACTGGAGCGGGCGGCTCCCGCGGTGCGGACGGCGATCTGGCGCTTCGCAACCGATCCCGACGCGGCCCTGAATCTGGTCCTGTCCCACGAGGCCGATCTGCTGGAAACCCTGGGGACCCCGGAACGGGCGACCCGGGTGCGGGCTGACTCGGTACTCCGGGCCATCTCCTATCCCTCCGCCACCTACGGGTTCCTTGGCTATCAGCTGAAGGGTGCCGGACCGCTGACCGACCCCGAGGTCCGCCGGGCGCTCAACCAGGGCGTCGACCGGTCAACCCTGGCGCGGGTGATGTTCGGCCCGGGAACCCGGCCGCCGCCGGGGCCGATGTCCCAGCTGCTGTGGATCTGGGATGACAGCATCACGGTGCTGCCGTTCGACACTGCGACGGCTCGATCCCGACTGAGCGGTGCGGGGTGGAGCCGGGGACCCGATGGGGTCCTGGCTCATCACCGAAAACGGTTGCAGTTCGACATCCTGGTTCCCTCAAGCAGTCCGGTGCGGCGCCGAGTGGCGGAGGCGCTGCAGGAGGACTGGCGGCGGCTGGGTGCCGAGGTGACCGTCAACGCGGTGGAGTTCCCGGTGTTCATGGAACGCCTGGGTCGGGGGCGATTCGACAGCTACATCGGCACCTGGCTGGACGAGCCCAGCCCGCACGGTCTTGGGGACCAGTGGACCAGCGCGGGCATCGGGGCGCTCAATTACGGTGGCTACGCCAGCCCAGGGTTCGATCGAGAGTTCACCCGGGCCCTGGAGGCGACCTCGGTCGCGGAGGCCCGGGCCCGGTTCCGGATGGCGTTCGACACGCTCAACGCTGACGCGCCGGCGCTGTTCCTGTTTGCCCCGGTGAACGTGGCGGCGGTGTCGCGACGGGTCGAGAATCTGGAGATCGATCCTTTCTCCTGGCTGTCCGGACTCAGGCGGCTCCGGCTGCGGCCGAACTAGGGACCTGCCCACGGTGCCCAGAATCGGGTGCGCCCTTCCGCTCATCTCACTTCATCCTGAGGGCGCGGCTGGTCCCGAGCGCGGCGAGGGAAGCGCCCGAAGGATCTACTCCATCTGGCAATGGCGGCGAGGGTCCGCGCCATCACAATCAGGCAACTTTACGCGCCGGCGATCGTGGAGAAGGGCAAGCACTTTGAGAACCGGACCCAAAAGCAGGTGGTTCGAGGGTGAGTGAAACGGTCATCAACGTCTCGGAGCTTACGCGCCGCTTCGGTGCCAAGACGGCCCTGGTTTCGGTGAGCTTGTCCGTGGCTCGAGGGGCGGTGTACGGCCTCGTCGGCGCAAACGGAGCGGGCAAGACGACGCTCATCAAACACATTCTGGGCCTGCTACGGGCGGAAAGCGGCTCGGTGCGCGTCTTCGGGCTCGACCCCGTGGCCGATCCGGTCGGCGTCCTGTCGCGGATCGGCTATCTCTCCGAGGAGCACGACGTCCCCGGCTGGATGCGCGTCGACGAGCTCATTCGCTACTCGCGCGCGTTCTATCCCGCGTGGGACGATGGGTACGCGGAGGAGCTGCGCCAGGCGTTCGCCCTCGACCTCACGGCGAAAGTCAAGGACCTCTCCAAGGGGCAGAAGGCGCGGGTGGGACTGCTGATCGCCCTGGCCTACCGGCCCGAACTATTGGTGCTGGATGAACCGTCGTCTGGTCTCGATCCCATCGTGCGCCGCGACATTCTCGGTGCCATCATTCGCACGATCGCCGATGAAGGCCGGACGGTGCTCTTCTCGTCGCACCTGCTGGAGGAGGTGGAGCAGGTCGCCGATCATGTCACGATGATCAACCAGGGCAGGATCGCTCTGAGCGCGCCGCTGGACGCCGTCAGGCAATCGCACCGGTGCGTGACCATGCGGTTTGCGGAATCGCGGCCTCATCCCCCGGCCATCGCGGGCGTGTTGCGCTGGGACGGCGGGGGCCAGGAATGGACGGCGTTGTGTCGGGACGGTTCGGGCGAGTTGCACGAGGCCGTCGCGAGCTGGGGAGCCCGTATCGTCGCCGAACGCGTCCCCTCCCTCGATGAGATTTTCGTCGCCCATGTCGGGATGCCCGCGGCGTCAGCCCCGGACGCGTGAATGCGTTCCCCCCCTGTCGCAATCGCGTGGGAATTTCGCCAGCGGCACCGCTGGGGACTGATCGCCCTGAGCGGCTATCTGCTGGTGCTCGCGACCATCAAGCTCCTGATCCTCGAGTCGGGACAGCTCATCGACCTGGATAGTCCACAGAGTTTTGCCTTCGTGGTGGTGGTGCCTCTGACGGCGACGTTCACGTACTTCCTGGCGGTGTTCAGCTTCGGCCTGTCCGGTGACCTGGTCGCGCGCCAATCGATGTACCCGGCGCGCATGTTCACACTGCCGGTGACGACCGAAGCGCTGGTGGGCTGGCCGATGCTCTATGGTTCGGCCGCCATGGCGGTCCTGTGGCTGGCAACGAGGCTTTTCGCACTGTGGCCGTCGGGCATCGACGTACCGGTGATCTGGCCGGCGCTGCTGGCCGCGGGGTTGCTCGCCTGGACACAGGCGCTGACCTGGATGCCGTACGGCTGGCCAGGGCTGCGCGTGATCGTCACCGTGCTCTGTCTGGGTGCGATCGACACCATCGTTCTCCTGGCGCTCTACTTCAAGGCCTCCGAACCCGTGATGGTCGCCATCGCCGCGCCGCAGGTTCCCGTCGCGTATATGGTCGCCCGCTTCGCCGTTGCGCGCGCGCGCCGAGGCGAGGTACCCGATTGGCGGGGAGTGTTCGCTGGGCCCGCAGAGATCGCGGATGGCCCTGCGGGCCGGCGAGGCCATTTTCCTTCGCCCGCCCGCGCGCAAGCGTGGTTCGAGTGGCGGCGGCATGGCCGGTCGCTGCCGGCGTTGGTGGGCATTCTTCTGCCGTTCGAGCTGCTCCTGCTCTTCGCCGCCGGCAACACGCCTGCCCTCGTCTTCATCATACTGCTCGGCGTGCTGGTCACGCCTCCCTTCATGGCCGTTTTCGTCGCCGCGACGGTGGGCAACTCGACTCCGCAAGCGCGCGACGGCTATGGGCTGACGCCGTTCATCGCGACGCGGCCGTTGACCCGTGCCGCGCTCATTGCCGCCAAGCTAAAAGCGACGATATGGAGCACCGTCGCGGCGTGGCTGCTGGTGCTCGTCGCCGTCCCGTTGGCGCTGGTGTTCTCGGATACCTGGCAGATGGTCGCGGAACGAATACGCGGGGCGGCTGAAGACATAGGAACGGCCCGCGTCGTCGTGGTCGTACTCCTGCTATTCTCGGGAGTGATTGCCTCGACGTGGAAGCAGCTGGTGCAGAGTCTGTACATCGGTCTGACCGGCCGCGCACGACTCATCAAGGGGAGCGTGTTCGTCGCCCTGTCGTTGCTGTTCCTCATCGGGCCGATCGCGCAATGGATCATTGATAACCGGCGGGTGCAGGGTGCGTTATGGGACGCGCTGCCGCTGGTCCTCGCCATGTTGGTCTGCCTCAAGATGTCGGCTGCTGTCTGGGTCGCCACGCGTCTTTATCGCAGCCGCCTGCTGAGCGACCGCACGCTGGTGACCGGAGCAGCCTGCTGGTGTGTCGTCGTGCTCGCTCTTTACGGTCTGCTTGCCTGGTTTGTCTCCACGCCCTTCTTTCCGCGTTACGTGCTCGCGTTGCTCGCGATCCTGGCGATTCCGCTGGCGCGATTATCCGCGGCGCCGCTGGCACTGGCGTGGAATCGGCATCGATGAAGAGCCGGAAAGGGGTCCTCGGTGCGGTGCTGGCGCTCATCAGCATCCCGGTGGTGTTGGTGCTGATCGAGGCCGTGTCGTTCTACGTCTCGAATCGGTCCAACGGCTCGTTCGTGTCCTCGGGGCAGCAGCGGGATTATGTGCTGTACGTCCCACGGAGCTACGACCCCACCAAGCCGACGCCGCTCGTCATCAGCCTGCACGCCGCGGCGATGTGGGGGGCGGCCCAGAAGGAAACCAGTCAGTGGAACACGGTGGCCGACAGCCAGGGGTTCATCGTCGTCTACCCGTCGGGAGCCCGGGGGTCGGGGCCCCGGATCTGGAGGGTGGACAGCGAAACCGGTCTGGTGAAGGATGTGCGGTTCATCTCGGAGTTGATCGACACGCTGGAAGCCAGCTACAACATCGACCCGACTCGGATTTACGCGAACGGTCTTTCCAACGGCGGAGGCATGGCGTTCGTGCTTTCCTGCACGCTGTCGGACCGGATCGCGGCCGTCGGGATGGTGGCGGCCGCGCAGATGCTGCCGTGGAGCTGGTGTACCGACCGGCGAGCGGTTCCGATGATCGCGTTTCATGGGACCGCCGATCGCCAGGTTCCATACGACGGCGGCAAGACGTGGGCAGCCCCGATACGGTTTCCAAACGTCGCGCCATGGGCGGCGAACTGGGCGCGAAGAAACGGATGCGCGCCGAACCCCATGGATTCCGCGGTCGCGACAGACGTCATACGTCGCGCATACACGAACTGCGCCGAGGACGCGGCCGTGGTGCTCTACACCGTCCGGGGAGGCGGCCATGCCTGGCCCGGCGGCAAGCCGCTGCCTGAGTGGTTTGTCGGGCCCACGAGCCGCAGCATCGATGCCACGAGTCTGATGTGGGCGTTCTTTCGCGAGCACCACCTTCTGAGGTATTAGCCAGGGCCACGCGCGGCCCTGCAGGTCAGGCGCAGTCTGTTAGGCCGCGCAACACCGGGTCCACCGTATCCCAAGGGGGGAGCAGACATGACCGATGCCGCCGACGCCCAGGCGTCCCTCGAGTTCATGCTCAAGGACGAGATCGTGCGCATGTACCAGGAAGTCGCCGACAACCCCAGTGGTGAATTCCACTTCTTCCACGGCAGAGAGGCGGCGGAACTGTTCGGCTACGCACCCGAGTGGCTCGACCGGGCACCGGCTGGCGCCGTCGCGTCCTTCGCTGGCGTCGGTAACCCGCACGAGCGCAGCAACCTGCAGCCGGGGGAGAGGGTGCTCGATCTCGGCAGCGGGGCCGGACTCGACGCGATCATTGCGTCGTGGCGCGTTGGCTCAGCCGGGAGCGTGGTGGGCGTGGACCTGAACCCCGCCATGTGCCTCAAGGCCCAGGCGCATGTGGCGGCGACTGGTGCGAAGATGGAATGTCACGAGGGTCGCATGGAAGACATCCCGCTCCCCGACGCCTCGGTGGACGTGATCATCTCGAACGGGGTAATGAATCTGTCGTTTCGCAAGCGCCGAGTCGTGGAGCAGATGTTTCGCGTGCTGAGGCCGGGCGGCCGGATCTCGATCACCGATATCGTCAGCGCCAAGCAACTGTCCCAGTCAATAGTCAACGACCCCAAGCTCTGGGCCAGCTGAATCGGCGGTGCTCTCCCGGAGGGAGAGCTCTTCAGGCTGCTGGAAGAGACGGGCTTCAGTCGGGTCCGCTCGGCCGTCGTCCCGAGGTTCCGGTTCCGCAAAGAGTCGACGCAGAATGCGGCCGAGGCCTACGGCGTCAAGGCGGTCATGATGACTGCACTGAAGCCGGGCCCAGGCTGATGACTTGCCGCTAGGCGCGGCCCAGCAACCGCATGAAGCTGCCAGGGCCCGGCCGACCGCTTGTACCCAGACTGGCGCCCACGAGCCGGTCCCTGCAGCCAATGTAGGGATGTTAGGCCGACGACGTGGAGGGTTGATGCTAAGCGACAATGGCAGTGGACCCCGAGGTCTGGACGTCGTCTTTGGGCTCCTGCTCGCGAGTGGTTCTGCTGGGCAGCGGAGTCCTCACGCTGCGCCAGGGCGCGCACCCCGCCCTAAAGAGGTAACCATTCCCAGTCCCGAGCACTGAATGCCGGCTCTGCGCAGAACGTCCAGCAACTTCCGACAAGGCAGCGTCCTCGCCATGGTGATCAGTGCCGGGCCCGGCTGTCACCTGGAGCGCCGCGCGCCGGTGGTCGCCGCCGACCTGGTCCTGCGCCACGCCACGGTGTGGACCGGGGACCAGACTCACCCCTGGGCAGATGCGGTAGCGGTACGGGACGGGCGACTGGTGTACGTCGGCGCCGACGCCGGGGCGGTGCGGTATGTCGGCAACGGCACCCGGGTGCTGGACCTCTCGGGCAGGATGGTGTTGCCGGGGTTCCAGGACAGCCACGCCCACCCGCTCTCCGGCGGGCTCGAGTTGGGCGAGTGCAACCTGTACGAGGCAGGCACCGGAGCGGAGATCGAGGGGATCGTGCGGGCCTACGCCGCCGCCCGTCCCGACCTCCCCTGGATCCGGGGTAATGGCTGGAACTTGCCGGTCTTCCCCGCGGCGAACCCGCGCAAGGAACTGCTGGATCGGGCGGTCCCGGACCGGCCGGCGTTCTTGTATGCCGCAGACGGACACTCCGCCTGGGTCAACAGTCGGGCGCTCGCCGCCGCGGGCATTACCCGCGACACACCGGATCCGCGGGGAGGTCGAATCGAGCGGGATCGGAACGGCGAGCCGAGCGGGACCCTGCGGGAGGCCGCCATGGGGCTGGTGGCGAGCCGACTCCCGCCCTACACCAGGGAGCAGCGCATCGGGGCCGCGCGCCGCGCCCTGGTGGAAGCCAACCGCTTCGGGATCACCAGCATTACCGACGCCGATGTCGATCCGGAATACCTGGAGGCCTACGCCGAGCTGGATCGTCGGGGCGAACTCACCGCCCGGGTTACCGCGGCGCTGCACACCGACGAGCAGGTGCCGGTGGAGGAGATGGC
>CALMOP010000090.1 GCA_937871775.1 uncultured Gemmatimonadota bacterium
CCCGTCCCTGCTGCATCTGTGGGACCGGGGTGGCGCCGCTCGCCGCACACCGCTCGGGAGCCTCACGCTGGGCTGGAGCGTATTGAGCGTTCTGGTCTCCCTCGGCATCAGCAGCGTGCAGGGCCTGGTAATTCGACATCCACTGCCCCCGGCGGTGGCCTGGCTCAAAGCCAACGCCAGCGCCGAGGCGCGGCTGTTCGTCTGGGGCCAGGACCCTCATATCTACCTCGACAGCGGACTGCGGCCGGCTTCCCGGTATTTTGCCTCGTTCCCGCTCACCGGCTACGCCTTCGGAACCCCGGAAGGCCAGGATCCCCGATTCGATACCAGCAACCGGGCCGCACCACACGCCTGGGAGAATCTGGCAAGGGACTTCGAGCGTCATCCGCCGGATTTTATCATGGATATCGATGCCGTCCGCACCGTGCCCCGCTACCCGGTCGCCCGCTTTCCCTACCTCGATCGACTGCTCAACCAGGAATACCTGCCGGTCTTCCGCGGCGCGGATGGGCTGGTGTACCAGCGACGGCACGATGCCGGCGTTCAAGTCCCAGGACCGATTCCACGGCGCAGTGGGCCAGGTCGTGCTGCGGAAAGGGTGGATGCAGCTTCCCCCAGGTCCGGCTGCCGTCGGGGCGCTCACAGGTCAACGTTGGGGGGCCGTCGCGACCCTTCTTGAGCCGAATGGTGAGCATCGAGGGAATCGTGCGTCGGGGATCAGCCGGCGGGGGAGGTCAGCGGGTCCCCCACAACCGCTTCAGCATCTGGATCTGTCCCGCATGGTAGGCATCGTGCGCCAGCACCCCGATGATCAACTGGCCGTAGGTCCACTTCCGCTTGGGGGCCGGCCGCCGCCGCAGCCGGGCCGGGTCGAAGCGGGCCACGGCTTCACTGAACCGAGCGTGCTCCTCGACCAGCAGGCGCCGGTCGGCCTCCCACTGGGACGGGTCGGGACGCCCGGGCGCCGCCGGCCAGTTGGCGGGGCTGCGCGGGAAGCGCGGGATCGGCTGGGGCTCCAGGTTCCGGCGTACTGCGTACTTCCAGTAGGCGATGTGGAGCGTGAGCTCCCAGATGCTCTTCCGGCCCGGCGCCGGGCGCCAGTGGGCCAGGTCCGCGGGGACCCCGCGTACGGCGCCGGACGGGGTGGGCCCGCCATGCCAGGCCCGCCCGCGGGGCGGATCCAGAGTGAGCCGGATCAGTTCAAGGGCCGTGCGGGTCATGGTCGGTTGTCAGGTGGAGCAGTTCGGTGATGATCACATCCGGCTGTTCCTCGTGGATGTGAAGTCCGGCCCCGTAGACTACCTGCATGCTGAAGTCGGGGACCAGCTGCTGCAGGTCGCGCATCAGCCTTGGCGAGATCCCGCTCTTGTGGGCGGCGCCACCGACCAGCAACCGCACCGGCATCCGCAATTGGTGGAGGTGCGGACGCAGCGAGTCGGGCTCCACCGCTTTCTGCATTCCCTTGAGGGCGTTGAGCACCGCTCCGATCTCCCCCGAAGGCCCCATGGTGTAGCCGTCGACGACCGAGCCGGTCACCCAGCTGGCATCGCCCGAACTGGCGACCAGCCCTCTGCGCAATTCCTTCTTGATGCGTCCGCGGCCAGCAAACAGCCGGATCAGGAGCGCAAACTTGAGTGCGCTCTTGACCGCTGGCACGGCCGCGCTCTCGACCGCCCCCTCCTCGACCAGCAGCAAGCGGCTGACCAGATCGGGTCGCGCCAGCGCCAGCCGCAAGGCCATCGGGGCCCCCACTGCGTGCCCCATCACGACGGCGCCCCGAAGGTGCAGGGTGTCCATCACCGCGGCGAGACGCCGTGCCTGGGCGGTGTGGGAGTAATCGGAGTTCGAGGGGTGCGATGACCAGCCCACCCCCAAGGGCTCGATGACGATGGCGCGAACCCCCGCTGCTGCCAATGACGGGAGCACCTTGCGGAAGGCGAAGGCGGGACTGACCAGCCCCGGCACGATCACCACCGGAACGCCGCTCGCCGGTCCCACCATGGTGACCTGGAGGGATTCCGACGGGGCCAGCCTGATCAACCGGGCGGTGGAGTCGGTTGGGGACCCGACGACGGCGAGGGTCAGAAGCACGCTCAGCATGGCCGCAATGTCGCCTGACTCGCTGACGCTGGCAATTCCGAAGCTGCGGGAGAAGGACACGCGGCAGAACGACACAACCGGCTCCTCAACCGGCGCCAAGGTTCATCGTCCCCCACCGGATTCCACTGTGTCATCGGCCTGGTAGTGGCCCGGCCCGATTTGCTCTAAGATATTATGGCATTGTCACTTAACATGCATGCCCGTACCCGGGATTCCGAACCGGGCGGCCCAGAGGAAAAAGGGACTCTGGGTTCGCGCCCAGGCGGCCCGGGAGTTGCCCAAAAGGCCCCGATTGCTGTCCGTGACGACTTCCGTTCCGCTTCAGGGCCATCGATGACCGCTCGGGTTCGTGTCAGGCAGACCGTGATTCTGGCTGCGGGCAATGGGTCCCGGCTCTCGGCCGCTCGGGGCACCCTGCCCAAGCCGCTGATCCGGGTCGCCGGGCAGGCGCTGATCGACCACGCCCTGGAGCAGGCGGTCGAGGCCGGCGTGGACGAAGCGGTGATTGTCACCGGCAGTGCCGCAGACCAGATCGAGCGCCACCTGGCCAAACTGTCGCTGCCGCTGCAGCTGAGCCTGGTGCACAATTTGCGCTACCACGAGCCGAACGGCGTCTCGCTCCTTGCGGTCGCAGAGCGGGTGCGAGAGCCGTTCTTCCTCCAGATGGCCGATCACCTGTTCGCCAGTCCGGTCCTGTCGCTCCTGGCCGCGGCCGAGTGCCAGCCGGGACAGTCCCGGTTGCTGGTCGACCGGCACCCCGTTGGCCTCGATGAGGCGGATGCGACCAAGGTGCGGATCACCGGATCCGGTATCTCCGCCATCGGCAAGGATGTCTATCCCTACGACGCCGTCGATACCGGCTGTTTCCTGCTCGACCCGTCCGTGTTCGACGCGCTGCAGCAGGTTGCGGAGCGTGAGCCGCCGTCGGTGACCCTCGGGATGCGTGCGCTGATCGCCCAGGGCCTTCTGGTCCAGGTGCCGCTCGCGGGCGTGCGCTGGACCGACGTCGATACCGCCGAGGACCACGCCCGGGCCGAGTTGCTGCTCGCCAGCCGGCGCCGGCAGGGCGTACCGCGAGAGGCCTCGCCGGCCCTGGTCTGACGCCAGACGGCCCTCGGGGCGCCCAAGCCGGCGGCCCTGTCTCCTGCACGATGGACCCATCCGGGTGGCCTTTACGGGCACCCCTCTCGAACTCCCGACATTCCCCAGCAGGTAGAGGTCTGATTCAGCCCGGTCTCCAGACATGACCGACTGGAGCTGCGCCGCCTGGGAGCGCGGGCACCCCGGGCCCGTCGAGTCTACCCATTGACTCCTCGCGGCGGCGCTCGGTTGGCTCGCGATCCGGCGACGGCCGACCTAGCTCTTCGGCGCGGGATCCGGGCCGCCGTACAGCAACCACTGCAGTCCGGTGGTCACACCGGAGACGGAGAAGATGACGGCGCACCAGGTGAGCGCGATCTCGGTGCTGCCCAGAAGAGAGGTCAGCAGATAGAGCAGGGTGAAGAAGTCCCGGCGGCCCGCAGCCTCCACGGTTTCCTTGATGATGCGGAATGGACTCCGCCGGGCACCGGGCGTCGCCGGGTTCCGCTGGCCGCGCCACCGGACACCGGCGATGCTGCCGCTCCCGCCGCCCCGGAACACCAGGGCGCTGTACAACGAGGCCTGATACACCAGGTGCAGGGCGACCCCGGGCAGCGTCAGCAGGAGGGCGCGGGTGGATCCCGCCTGATACAAGGCCCATCCCACGGCGGCGAAGAAGCCGAGATTCACCATGTCGTCGAGGACCTGGTCCAGCCATTCCCCGATTCGGGAACGAATGTACTTGAGCCGCGAGATCTCGCCGTCACAACCGTCCAGCACCGACTGAACCTGGACCAGCAGGGCTCCCGGGATGAGCCCCGCAGTGCCCCACGCCACCACCAGCGCGATCCCCGCGAAGCCGAACCCCGCGGCGAGCAGGGTCATCTGGTTTGGCGTCAGGCGGGTTTCGATGATTTGACGGGTCACCCAGATCGACACCGGGCGATTGAGGTACCGGGAGACCACGCCGTCCGTGGGCTTGAGCAACGACTGGTACAGGAGACGATCGGCCCGCTCCCGGCTGGCATGATCGCCGACCGCCACCACGAACTCGTGCGGTTCCAGCGCGGCCACCTCCAGGTCACCGGCAAAGCCTCCGTTAACCAATCGCTGGGGCAGCAGCCGGTGCCAGACCAGTCCGTGGCGGGCCCGGAATCCCGTGGCTGGGCCAGGCTCGGCCGCGAGGACCCGGATGCGCAGCCGGGGATCAGCGGGCAGGCGGTCGGGCGGAAGGCTCTCCACCCGGATCTCCTCGATGCCCGCGTCCTGCAGCGAGAGCAGCTGTCGCAGCAGGACGGTCATCCCGGCCACTCGTGCGAATGGATCTCCCGCCGCCGGGCTGGTGAGGGTGGCCCGGGTGATCATCCGCGGGCAGCCCGGTGGTCGAGCTGCAGCAGGGCCACCAGCAGAAGATTCATTGCCGTGGCAGGCAGCAGCAGGAAGCCGGCGGGCGCCAGGGGCCACCAGCGGCTCAGGACCATGGCTACGTATCCCAGCGCGAAGTGGGTCCCGACGCCCAGGAAGGTCCAGGTCCGCATCCGCCAGGCATGTGCCTTCCGGTAGGCCACGGCATCGGTGGCGGCCGGAACCGCGAGTGCGGCCTGCTGGGCGCTGGTGTACTTGAAGTAGAGCCACAGCAGCAGGGCGTCCCGGAACCGGTGTTCACGCCAGGCCCGGTCTCGCTCAGTTGCCACCTGGGTCAGGTCCTCTTCCCGCTCCCGGTAGCCCTGGCCGACCCGGGCGATGTAGCGGGTCTTGGTATGGTCGAACAGCGCCGAATGCACCGCTGAACTGGCGATGCCCACCAGCACCAGCAGCCAGTACCGGGCATCGCCGGTGAGGCCGACCAGATACCAGCCTACCGCGGCGCCGACCGACACTCCGGTTATGTAATCGGCGATGCCGTCAAGAATGGCGCCGTAGGTGGAGGACGTGCCTCGGGCTCGCGCCAATTGCCCGTCACAGCAATCCAGGACCACTGACCCGAGGAGGACCAGGCCGGCCAGCACCCGCCACGCCGGACGGTCGACGCTGCCGGCCATGAGCAGCGCGGCGACCACGCCGGCCACCGCGGACAGCAGCGTGACCTGGTTGGGCGTGATGGGGGTGGGAACCAGCAGCCGGACCAGGGGGCGGGCCAGCGGACGGTGGATGAACTGGTCCACCGCCTCCTCCACCTCGGGGGGCTTTGCCGGCGCCGGGCGAGACTCAATCACCGAACCGGGCCCGCGCATCCTCGAGATCGGCCAGGTCATCGATTTCGGTCCATTCCTGGTGGCCAATGGGAACGGTCCGGAAGGTGACGCCGGCCTGGATCATCCGCTGAAAGGCGTCCTCGTAGTACCCCTGGGTATCGCCCGCCTCTCGCATCGCGTCGAGGGTAGCCCAGAAGATGGGAAGCGCCGGGCCGGAGACCTTCTGAAGCCCGATCGACTCGCCCGCGCATTCGGCTGGCAGCAGCTGTTTGGAGAGTCTGCGAACGTTTCCCTTGGGGTCCAGCGTCGCCTTCATGGCCTCCTCCCCGAGTGCGGTCCCGGTATCCAGCAGGAGGGCGGCCGAGGCGGACTCGGTGGCGAGACGGGTCAGGGCGTCGCCGCGCAGCAGCAGATCGCCATCACACAATACGATGCCGCTGGTCTCGACCGCGGGGCGGGCGGCCAGCACACTCATGCAGTTGCCGGTGCGGGCGTATTCGGGATTGGGCATCAGGCGGACAGACAACGGGGGCGGTACCGCCTGGAGGGCGGCCTCGACCTGCTCGGCGAGATACCCGGTGACCACCACGGCGCGAGTGATCCCGGCTCGCGACAGCTGGTGCAGCTGCCGCGTCAAAAGGCTCTGCCCTCCGACTTCCAGCAGGCATTTCGGGCACTGGTCGGTCAGGGGTCGCAAACGAGTCCCGAGCCCTGCGGCCAGAATGATTCCGGTAAGCTCGATGACGGCGCCGGGCGTGCCGCCTGACGCCATCAGGCGACCGGCAAGCCGGCGATGTCTGCGACGGTCTCGAGGAAGCGGTCGATGGTAGCCAGGTCGAGGTGGCCCATATTGGCCACCAGGAAGCAGTCGTGGCTCACCGGCCCCTTACCGCGGTACACCAGGAAACCGCGGGCCCGCAGATCGCGGTAAAAGGTGTCGAACGTCAGTCCCGGCGGCAGCTGGGCAACCGTGAGGGCGACGCTGGTGTTGGGTCCCAGATAGCGCAGTTTGAGGCCCAACCCCCTGAGGCCCGACCGCACCCGGGTGTTCAATGCGAGATACCGGGCCCTGCGGCCGGACACCCCACCCCCCGCCTCCAGCTCAGTCAGGGCGGCATTCAAGGCCGCAATGGCGGGGACCGGAGGAGTGAACGGCGTCTGGCCGTTTTCGCGCAGCGCAGCCCGGTACCGTCGGAGATCGAGGAACATGGAGCGGGGCCGGACGTGGGCCGTCTCGTCCCAGACTTCCCGGCGGGTCAGGACGAACGAGGCCCCGGCGACGCCGTGCAGGCACTTGTTGGCGCTGCCGATCGCGACGCTGGCGCGGCTCCGCACCATGTCGAACTCCTCGGCGCCCAGGCTGGACACGATGTCCACCAGGAAGCGAACGTGCCGTGGGGCCAGCAACCGGCCCACCTCGTTGAGCGGGTTGATCCGCCCCACGCTGGTTTCATGGTGAACCATCACCAGCGCGTTCCCTTTCATCTGCTCAAGGACGTGCCTGATCTTGCCTGCGGCGATCCGGGAAGCGGC
>CALMOP010000091.1 GCA_937871775.1 uncultured Gemmatimonadota bacterium
AGGGAGGCGAGGAGGCGAGAAGACGAGGAGGCGAGGAGGCGAGGAGGCGAGAAAACCGGGCGGCGTTTTACTGGCCCGGGGCGCGTCGGTTCGCACCGGGTGGATTGGCTCGGCGGTGCGATTGTCCCGGATGAGGTATCAGGACCTGGTCGTCTGGCAACGAGCGATGGAGCTGGTGGAGGAAATCTACCGGACCACGGCTCAGCTGCCGGCGAGTGAACGATTCGGCCTCAGTTCCCAGATGCGGCGGTCGGCGCGGTCTATCGCGGCAAACATCGCTGAAGGCTATGGGAGAGGCCGTACCGGTGACTACCGGCGCCATCTGTCATTCGCGCACGGCTCGCTGTTCGAGTTGCAGACCGACCTGGACCTCGTCGTCCGACTCAGTTTCCTAGATTCGGCGGACGTCTTGAGGGCTCAGACACTTGGAACAGAGGTCGGACGCATGCTCACCGCACTGCAGCGGAGCCTCCGATCGACTCGGGCGGGAGGCGGCCCGGACGCTTGACGATTTCGCCCAGCTCCTTGTCTCCTAGCCTCCTCGCCTTCTGGCCTCTCTAGCCTCCTCGCCTCCTCGCCTCCTTGCCCCCTCGCCTCCTCGCCTACCGATTCGTCAACGCATAACTCAACGTCTCCAGCTCCAGCGCCAGATTGACCGTCTTGACCACGACCTCATCCGGCACGGTCAGCTGGACCGGCGCGAAGTTCAGGATCGCCTTCACGCCCAGTGCCACGCAGCGGCCGGTGAGGGCCTGGGCTGCGTCGGCCGGGGTGACAATCACCGCGATCTCCACAGGGTGGGCCCGCAGTTCGCCCTCCAGGCTCACCACCGACTGCACCGTCAGTCCATTCCAACTGCGCCCGATCTTGGCGGGGTCCACGTCGAAGATCGACACCACCTCGAACCCGCGCTGCCGGAAGCCGCGGTACTGCACCAGGGCGCTGCCGATCTTTCCCGCCCCGATCATGGCGACCCGGTAAGTCCGGCCCAGTCCCAGGATCTCTCGCAGCCGACGCACCAACTCCCCCACCGAGTATCCCAAGCCCCGCTTGCCGAACGACCCGAAGAACGAGAGATCCTTGCGCACTTGGGCCGAGGTGGTGCCACCCCGGCTGGCCAGGGCTTCGGAGGAAACAGTCTCCGCCCCCTGCTCCTCGAATTCCTCGAGGAGCCGGAGGTACAGGGACAGACGGCGTACAGTGGATTCGGCGATCTTCCGCATGGGCTTTTGTGAAAGATTTCACAAATCTAGCCACTGGGGCCCCGTCCCCGGTAGGTGGCAGGCCCGGGATCACCTGGCAGCGGCTGGCCGGGCCCGGAACAGCCGGGCAAAGGTGCCGGGATCGATCTCCTGGGGCCGGAGGGTCGACTCGAGGCCAAGCGCCGCGAGCCAGGTCGAGACGGCCGCGGGCGAGAGTCCAGTCAATTCCCGGAGCCCCCGCGCCAGTTGCTTGCGCCGAAACCCGAAGAGACCCACGACGAAGCGGCGAAAGCCGGCGCTTTCTGCGTCCGACACGAGGCTGGCCTCCAGCGGCGTGAGCCGGAGCACCGCGCTGTCCACACTGGGTCGAGGCCGGAAGGCACCCGCGGGGACCGGGAACAGCCGCTCCACT
The DNA here is from genome assembly GCA_937871775.1 of uncultured Gemmatimonadota bacterium. Lineage (GTDB taxonomy): Bacteria > Gemmatimonadota > Gemmatimonadetes > Gemmatimonadales > GWC2-71-9 > JADJOM01. The sequence goes on from CALMOP010000091.1 coordinate 1,615, forward strand.
CGTGCGACCGACTGTATCCCGATGCTCAGCGCGCCGTAGTCCGGGCCACCGGACCGCGCGGCGACTCGGTCGGCGACCTCCTGCTGCACCAGGAAGACGATGACCGCCGGCCGGGGCGGGAGGAGCGCCTGCTCCAGCAGCGGGGAGGTGATGTTGTACGGGATGTTCCCTGCAACCCGGAACCGCCCCGTCCCGACCAGGGCATGCCAGTCCATCTGGAGCGCGTCCCCCCCGATCAGCTGCAGCGCCGGGAACTGGTCCCGGAGACCGAGCCAGAGCGCCCGATCCTTCTCGATCGCGACCACCCGGGTCGCGCGTGCCAGCAGCTCCCGGGTGAGACCGCCCAGGCCAGGACCGATCTCCAGCACCGTATCGCCGGCCTCGATTCCGACAGCGTCGGCGATCCGCCCCAGGATCCGTGGATCATGGAGGAAGTGCTGGCCAAGGGATTTTCGGGCGGTGGGCATGGAAGGAGGCGAGAGGGCGAGGAGGCGAGGGGGCGAGGAGGCGAGGGGGCGAGAGGGCGAGGAGGCGAGGAGGCGAGGAGGCGAGAGCGATGACCTCCGGTGTAATGGCCTTCTGGCCTTCTGGCCTTCTCGCCTACTGGCCTCCTCGCCTCAGATCCGCATCACCAGCAGGGTCCGATCGTCCACCGGGTGTTCGGTCGCCTTGTCGGCCTCGGTAAAGACCGCGCGCACGATGGCGTCGGGGCTTTCGCCGCGGCGGGCGACCAGTTCGGCGAGGAGCCGCTCCTCGCTGAAGGCGGAGCCACTGGCCTGATCCACCAGGCCGTCGGTCCACAGGCACAGCAGGTCCTGGCCGGGGACCCAGGGGATCTGGTTCCGCTGGATGTTGCCCGCCCCCGACAGACCGAGCGGTGGCGCGGTGGTAGGCAGCCGCTCGGGACTGCCGACGGCGGGGACCCGGAAGGCGTGGGGGTGGCCCGCGTTGGCATACGTCAACCGGCGGCCGCTGGGATCGAGCACGCCGTAGAAGACCGAGAGGAACATCTCGGTCGACGCCAGCTCGTCCTCCACGCTCTCCAGCAGCGCCGCCAGCACCTCGTCCGGCGTGCTACCGGCGCCGGCGTGGATGCCGGCCGCGGACATGACCAGCGCCATGACCAGGGCAGCCGCGAAGCCGTGGGAGGAGACGTCTCCCAGCATCACCCCCACCCGGCCGTGGCCCAGTCGGGTGAAGCTGTAGAAGTCCCCTCCGACGCTGTCGACCGGGCGGCAGATGGCCGCGACTTGAGCATCGCCCTGCAGAACCCCGGGGGCCGGCAGCAGCTTGAGCTGCAGGTCGTGAGCCAGTTCCAGTTCCCGCTGCAACCGCTGGCGTTTGAGATCCCGCTGAACCAGCCTGGCATTCTCGATCGCCGCGCCGATCTGGTTGGCGACCGCCGACACCAGCTTGGCGTCGGAGGCGGTGAAGCTGTCTCCCAGCAGTCGGTCGGTGAGATTGATGACACCCACGCAACGTCCGCTCGCTCCGTAACAGATCGGGATGCTGAGGAAGGCCTGGCCCTTGTAGGGCCGCGGATCCTGGGATCCCGGGTTCTGAGCCAGCGGGTCGGCGGGGTCGAAGACGATGGTGCGCTTTTCGCGGAACACCCGGGCTGCCACCGAACTGGAGTCGTCGATCAGCACCGGCTCGAGGCCCTCGGCCGAGAACCCCCGCGCGGCCACGTTGCGGAGCAGCCCGGTGGATTCATCGAACACCATGATGGAGGCGCGCCGGGCTCCCACCACGTCGGCCACCTCGGACACGATGGTGGGGGCGGCCTCCTCCAGCCGGGTGGTGTGCCCCAGGATCTCGCTGATGGCGTACAGCAGGTCGATTTCCTTGTAGACCCCGGTCAGCTCCTCGACTACACCGGCGGTCTCCCGTTCGGCGGCGAGCAGCGCGCCCACCACGCCGGACAGCTGGATGGCGAGTTCCCGGGCCCGCTGCTCCGGCACGCCGTCCAGTTCCAGCCAGAAGCTCTTGGTATCGGGAATCGGGTACAGATACACGCTCCCCGTCGGGGTCGGCACCAGGCCGGGGCCCCGGGGGATGGGCGGCGTGAACCCGGGATCGGGAGCCGCGCCAACCTTGCGCAGCGTCCGTCCGTCGTACCGCCAAAGCCGGACCCGGGCGCCGGTAAGAGCGCCCAGCGCGTCCGCCACGGACTCGAGGCCCGTTAGCGGCGGCGCAGCGTCATGCAGATGGAATTCCCCTGCTCGTTGAAGCGAACGTCGTCGACCAGGTGCTTGATCAGGAAGAGCCCGCGGCCGCTGGGCCGGTCGAGCTCCTCGGGAAGGAGGGGGGGAGCAATGGTGGCCGGATCGAAGCCGCTGCCCTGATCGGTCACCTCGATGCGAATCTGGTCTCCGCAGACTTCGGCCTGCACCTGCACCCACTTGGAGCGATCTTCCTGATTGCCCGCCACGATCGCGTTGGCCAGCGCCTCGGCCACGGCCACCCGCAGGTTGAAGCGCAGCTTCCGGCACAGCCACCCGCTGCTGCAACAATGGCGCAGCAGCAGGTCCACCACCTCCTCGATGCAACTCACGTCGCTCGGCACCCGCAGCGACACCTGCACCGTGGCGCCGGCGGCGGTCGGGACCCGCCGCCGCCGCACACAGAGCCGGAGCGAGGCCGGGAGCGGAGCGGTCATCCGGCGAAGCTGCCTACCGCCCGCTCGGCGGTGTCACTGATGGCGAACAGGGTATCGAGCTTGGTCAGCTCGAACAGCGAGCGCAGATCCTCGTTCAGTCCCGAAAGCCGCAGTTCGCCGCCCTGTTCCCGTACCTTCTTGGAGATCGAGACCAGGGCACCCAGCCCGGAGGAGTCGATGTAGCCGGTGCGGGAAAAGTCGATCACGTAGCGCCGTTCACCGTGATCCAGGGCCTCCTGGATCGCGGTCTTGAGCTCCTGGCGGTTGCCCACGATGAGCTGGCCTTCCACGCGGATGAGGTACACACCGGACTGGTCTCGGGAGGCCGTGAATGCCATGGGTCCTTTCCTGGGGCCGGGTGGCCACCGACCCGCCCCAGCGGCGGACCGGAAATACGACTGCGCGGGAGCTGTAGCGGCTCCCCCTTCCTGCCACGCCCAGCCGCGCCGGTCAGCCTGGGTCCCGCTGCCGGCAGACCAGCGCGGCGACCTCCACAATATCCTCCGGAGAGGCTCCGCGCGAGAGGTCGCTCATGGGCCGGTTCAGGCCCTGGAGCAGCGGCCCCAGGGCGATGGCCCCGCCCAGCCGCTGCACCAGTTTATAGCCGATGTTGGCGCTGTCGAGGTCGGGGAACACCAGGACGTTGGCCTCCCCGCGGAGCGGCGACCCGGGAGCCTTCAATTCGGCGATCTCCTGGACCAGTGCCGCATCGACCTGCAGCTCTCCGTCCACCGGAATGCCGGGGGCCAGGGCCCGGAACCGCTCCACCGCCTCCCGAACCCGGGTAACCGAGGGGCCCTCGGCGCTGCCCCGGGTGCTGAACGACAGGAAGGCCACTCGCGGCTGGTCCCCCACCAGACGGGTCCGATCCCGCGCGGCGGCGAGTCCGATGTCCGCCAGCTGGTCGGGATCCGGGCTGGGAATCACGGCGCAGTCCGCGAAGGTGAACACCCGGGCGTCCGGCAATACCAGATAGAATGCCGAGCTGACCGAACGAATCCCCGGGGCCGGCCCGATGGCCCACAGGGCCGCCCGGATGACGTCGGCGCTGGGGTGCACGGCTCCCGCGACACAGCCCTCGGCCTCACCCAGGGCGACCAGCGAGGCCGCGAAGCGCAGCGGATCGGTCGCCAGGTCGAGCGCGTGCACCGCGTCGTCGACCTTGTCCGGCCGCCGGTCCCGGAGATGCTGGGCCACCCGGGGAAGGTGGCGGTCGCCGGTCGGGGTGATGCCGCCCGGGCCCACCAGCAGCGGTTCGGCGATGCCCTCCCGGGCGAGTCGTTCGGCGGCCGCCTGGACCCGGGGATCCTGAGCCTCCGGCAGCACGATTCGGGGGAGCCGTCCGGAGACCCGGGCCAGCAGCTGATCACGGAAGCTCATCGGGCGAACCGGCGGCGGAGCGCGTCCGCCACGACGGGGTGCACCAGGCCGCTCACGTCCCCGCCGTAGCGGGCGATCTCCCGCACCAGGCTGGAACTGAGATAGGTCGCGTCCTCTGGAGGCACCAGGAACACCGTCTCCAGCCCGGGTCGCAGGTGTCGATTGGCCATGGCCATCTGGAACTCGTACTCGAAGTCGCTGACGGCCCGCAGTCCGCGGACGATGAGGGTGGCCCCGACCGCGTGGGCAAAGTCCACCAGCAGGCCCTCGAACGAATCATACAGGATGCGGGCATGGTCGCCGACGGCCGTACGGAGCATGTCCAGCCGCTCTTCGACGGAGAACAGTGGCTCCTTCACCGCGTTCCGGGCCACGGCGACGATCACCCGATCGGCCAGGGCCAGGCTCCGCTCGACCAGGTCGGTATGGCCCCGGGTCGGGGGATCGAACGATCCGGGATAGACGGCGATACGAGTCATGGCGCGTAGCAGAAGGTGATGGCGGTATCGCCGTAGCGTCGGGTGGCGTCGCCTCCGACCTCCGCCGGGGCAGCGTGCTCCACCGCCAGAATGCGTGCAAACGGGCTGGACCGGAAGAGGGCGACCAGCCGAGCCGCATCGTCCCGATCGTACGGGGGGTCGGCGAAGGCCACGTCATAGGTGCCCGGCGCCAGCCGTTCCGCGAAGCGCAGCGCGTCCCCACGATGCACCCCGGTCCGGCCGGCAACCCCGAGGCTCTCGATATTGGTCTGGAGCGCCGCGAGACTGGCCGGGTTGAGTTCGACGAAATCGACCCGGAGCGCGCCTCGGGACAGCGCCTCGAGGCCCAGGGCACCACTGCCGGCATACAGGTCCAGCACCCGGGCGCCCGGCAGCGCCTCCTGCAGAATACTCATCCAGGCCTCGCGCACCCGATCGGCGGTGGGACGAACCCGGCGGTCTTTCGGGGCGGCGAGCCGGCGGCCGCGGAAGGCGCCTGCGACGATGCGCATGCCCAGGCTTCAGGCGCCAGGCGCCAGGCCAGAGGCCGCGGTAGGGGCGGCGGTAGTAGGGGCGGCGGTAGTAGGGGCGGAGCATTGCTCCGCCCCTCCCGGCGCCCCCGCTCCTACCGCGGCCCCTACCGACGCCTTGGCCCGGACACCTGAGGCAACGCCCGCAGCGCTGAGCGCGACGATCCGGGCCTGCAGGCTCAGGCGCCCCTGCCACTCATTCTGTTCCAGCCGGAACGCCACGTCGACCTGGGGGGAGGCCGGGGCCCGGTCGGCCCAGCCGAACCCGATGGCGCTCAGCCGCCCGTCAGCGTCCGCCAACACCGCCCGCAGGTGCCCCTGCCCCACCCGGCGGGCTCCTTCCAGGCGCACCTGTCGGACTCCGAAGATCGGGCCGGGATTGCCCATGCCGCAGGGCTCCAGGTGGCGGCACAGCCGCTCCAGCTCGTCGCTCACGGTGCCGAGGTCCAGCACCAGGTCGATTCGCTGTTCGGGGCCGAGGTCTTCCGCGGCGAGCTGTTCCCGGGCGACCTCGGTGAACCGCTCGCGGAACGGTTCCAGCCGATCCCGCCGGAGGGTAAGCCCCGCCGCCATGCGATGGCCGCCGTAGCGTTCCAGCAGGTCGCCGCAGCGATGCAGGGCGGCGTGCAGGTCGAACCGGGAGATGCTCCTGCCGCTGCCCTTGCCGATGTCGCCGTCAAGCGCGATCAGGAAGGCGGGCCGCCCATAGCGCTCGACCAGCCGGGAGGCCACGATCCCGACGACTCCCGGGTGCCACCGCTCCGAGGCCAGCACCAGGGCGGTGTCCCGTGCGGGATCCCGTTCCTGTTCCACCTGGGTGATCGCCTCATCGAGCATCCGCTGGTCCAGCGCCTGGCGCTCGGAGTTGAGCCGTTCCAGCCGGGTGGCCAGGGCGGTGGCTTCGTCCTCTCGGTCGGTGAGCAGTAACCGGAGCCCGTCGGCCGCTTCACCGACCCGACCGGCGGCGTTGAGCCGGGGGCCCAGGATGAAACCGACCTGCCCGGCCCGGATCTCCCGCCCCTCGAGCCCGGTGACCCGAAGCAGGGCCCGCAAACCGGCCCAACGGCTCTCGGGAATCAGTTTGAGCCCGTTCCGCACCAGCACCCGGTTCTCGCCGGTGAGGGGCACGATATCCGCGACCGTGGCCAGCGCCACCAGATCGAGGAAATGGAACGGCAGGTTGGCGGGAAGCCCCAAGGCTGGCACCAGCGCCTGGACCAACTTGAAGGCGATGCCGGCGCCGCACAGCTGGGTCAGGCCGGAGCGGTCGTCGGGGCACTGGGGATCGATGATCGCCGCTGCGTCAGGCAGTCGAGGACCCGGCAGATGGTGATCGGTCACCACGACATCGATGCCCGCGGCCCGGGCCTCGCGTACCGCATCCACCGCGGTGATGCCGCAGTCGCAGGTCACGATGAGGCGCGCACCTGCGGCCTGGGCGGCGGCCACGCCCGCCGGCCCCAGGTCGTACCCGTCCCGCAGCCGATGAGGCACGAACGGAGTGACCCGGGCGCCGGCGGCGGTCAGCGCCCGGGTCAGCAGCGCGGTGGCGCACTGGCCGTCGACGTCGTAGTCCCCATGGACCAGGATGCCGTCGCCGCGGCGCACCGTGCCGCTGATGAGCTCCACTGCGTCCGCCAGGCCGGCCAGCGCGGTCGGCGGGGCCAGCGCCTCGAGGGTCGGCTTGAGGAAGCGCCGGGCCTGTTCCGGTCTGTCCAGGCCGCGCTGCACCAGCAGAGACGCCAGGGTGGGCGGGATCCCCAGAGCCCGGGCCAGCGAATCCACCAGCACCCCAGGTGGTGGGGGCTCGATCAGCCAGCGGAGCGCCGGAACCGGGAAGCCGTCAGGCAACGTCGTCGCCAGCGTACAGAATCACGCCGCAACTCTCGCAGGAGTCGATCAGCATGCCGGCCCGCATCTGGCTGCGCCGGTTGAGCGGCACCGTCGTGTGGCAGGAGCCGCAGGCCGCACCACTCAGCGCCACCACCACGGTCACCGACTTGACCCGCCGCAGCCGCTCGTAGCGGATCCGGAGCGACTGTTCCACCGCAGCGGCGACACCGGCCCGCGCGGTGAGGGCCACCTGACGCCGCTCCACCGCCGCCGCCTGCCGGCCGGCGATCTCGGTCCGAGCGGTGACCTGGGCTTCCTGCAGCATGCCGAACCGCTTCTCGCCCTCCTGCACCTGGGCCTCCGCGTTGGCTATCTGCTCCGCCACCCGGATCCACTCGGCCTCCTCCTTGGCCAGGATGGACCGGGCCAGGTCGAGTTCCACATTTACGGCCTGCATCTCCTTGGGAGTCCGGACCTGCTCCAGGTGTTGCCGGCCCCGCTCCTCCAGCTTCCGATAATTCTCCAGCTTGAGGTCGATCTCCTGGCGCCGGTGGGTGGCGTCGGCGACCTGGGCCCGGGCCCGGGTGACCGCCGCCTCCTGGTCGGTCAGCTGCTGATCCAGGGCCTCGACTTCGGCCAGGATCGCACTGAGTTCGTGATCGGCATCAAGCAGGGCGCGGTCGCGAACCTGCAGTTCCAACAGTTTCACCAGATCAGGATGCATTGCGTTCGCCTCGAAGTGGAAGTCAGCATTCATCAGGTCCGGGTCACCGCTCGGACGGCCGCGGGTCGGGTGGGGCTCCCCGCGCTCGCCGGTGACCCCGTAGCAGGGGATACATCGTCTGGAACGATCGGGAGAACCGGGACCGCAGCAGCCGGCGCAGATCGCCCGCTTCCCGCATCAGGTCTGGCAGCTGCTCCGGGTCGGCCCGCAGGAGCCGGCCGGCGAGTTCCAGCAGCCGCTCCATGTGGGGGCGGGACTCCAGCGCACTGACCGCGTCGGCGTAGAACTGGTCCGCGGCCGTCTCCGCCACCGGGGCTCCCGCGTCGCGATAGCTGGCCCAGCGAGCCCGAAGCGTTTCGGGGGCGGCTTCGGGCGGAAGGGGCGGCTCCTCGACTGCCAAGTCGCGCAACCGCTCGAACATTTCCCGGTGGACCCCTTCGCGGAACAGCTCCGGCGTCAGTTGCTGGCGGGCGGTGTCCCGCCAGGTGGTGGAGGCCAGCAGCAGCCTGAGGAGCTGCCGCTCGGTCCGGCCCCAGCGGACCCGGGGGTCAGGCCGGGGCTCCGCCGCCCGCGCCACAGATGGCGCCGCCTGGGGCGGGCGTTCTGCGGGAACCGCCCGCTCCAGTTCGGCCTCCAGGGTGCGCCGTTCCACACCGGTTCGCTCGGCAACCAGCGTGAGATAGAGATCTCGCTGGATGGGGTCGGCGGTGGCTCGGAGGGTGGGGAGCAGCCGGTCCAGTGCCTCGCGCCGATGGGGCACGTCGCTGAAGAACCCCTTGCGGTCCAGCAACTGGATCTTCCGTTCCACCACATCCACCGCGTCGCGCAGCAGCGGCTCCAGCACCTCCCGGCCGCCCCGCTGCACCAGGGTGTCGGGGTCCTCGCCCGGGGGCAGGGTGACGACCTGGGCCCGGAGGCCGCAGCGCAGCAGTTCGTCCCCCGCGCGGAAGGTGGCCCGGAGCCCGGCCTGGTCACTGTCGAACAGCAGCAGGACCAGGGACGTGAACCGCTTCAGCAGCGCCGACTGATCCGCCGTCATGGCGGTCCCCAGTGGGGCGACCACGTTGTCGATGCCGGCCAGGCTCAGGCGCAGCACGTCGAAGTACCCCTCCACCAGGATGGCGCGCTCCTCCTTGCGGATCGCGTTCCGGGCCGCGTGCAGGTTGTACAGCGTCGCGCCCTTGTGGAAGATCGGCGACTCGGGAGAGTTGAGGTACTTGGGTTCGCCCTGCCCCAGCAGCCGGCCCCCGAATCCGACCACCCGGCCCCGCAGGTCATGGATCGGAAACAGCAGCCGGCCCCGGAAACGGGGCGCCACGGTGCCATCCTCGCGGCGCGCGATCAGGCCGGCCTCCAACAGCACTGCTTCGGCGAGCCCCAGCTGGGCCATGGCCGGCAGGAAGCTCGTGGCCCGGGGCGCGTAACCGAGTTGCAGGGGAGCCAGCTCCTCCGGATCCAGCGCCCGGCCCACCAGGTACTGGCGGGCCGCGTCGGCCTCGGCGGTTTCCGCGAGCTGGCGCACGAACCAGTCGTGAGCCACCGATACCGCCTGGAACAACGGCTCCCGGGGGTCGGGACCGGCGCGCTCCCGGCTCTCCGGAATGGGGATGCCGAGGGAGCGGGCGACTTCCCGGACCGCGGAGGGGTAGTCGAGACCCACCCGGTTCATGTACCAGGAGAAGACATCCCCTGACGCCTTGCAGACGAAGCAGTAGTAGCGTCCCTTCCGCGGGATCACGGCGAAGTTGCGGTGCTGCCCGCCGTGAAAGGGACAGGGGCCGCGGTAGTCGGCACCGGTGCGTCGGAGATCGACCGATTCCCCGATGATCGAGACCAGGTCGGCGCCGTCCCGCACCTGCTCGATGACCTCGTCGGGGATCATGGTCATGCGGACAACTCGGCCACGGTCACCCCGCTGCCGCCCTGATTGGGCGGGGCGAAGGCGTGGGTGCGGACTCGGCGGTCTCCCTCCAGCACCCGGCGCACCCGCTCCCGGACCACGCCGGTCCCCTTGCCATGGATGATGCGGAGCCAGGGATGCTCGGCCAGCACGGCCGCGTCGAGGGCCGCGAGCACCATCTGCTCCGCCTCATCGCCGGTGAGTCCCCGCAAGTCCACCTCGTGGGGCGCATCGGCCCCGACCTCCAGCGCCGGACCCGGCCGAGTCGAGGCAGCGGCTGGCCTGGTACTCGCGGGGAGCACTGTGAGGCGGACCGGTTCGACCACCAGTTTGAGCGATCCGAGCCGGACCAGCGCCTTGCCGTCCCCGCGCAGCTCGAGCACTTCTCCCGCGGAGCCGCTGTCCAGCCGGACCCGCATGCCGGGGCTCAGCCGCTCACCCGCCGCGGCCGCGCCGGCCGCCGCCGCGGTCAGTCGCCCCAGTGCGGTCGCGACACCGGCCGCCGCCGCCTCCACCGCGCGCCGGGCCTCCCGGGCCGCCGCTTCTCCACCCTGCTCGGCGCGGGCAACCGCCTCATCGACCTGGCGCCGGGCCTCCAGCAGGTACTGGCGGGCCTGCTTCAGGGCGTCGCGCTCGGCGCCGCGCTCCAGCTCCCGCAGGGTCGTCTCGCGAGCCTGGTGCGCCGCGGCCTGGGCCGCCAGGCGTTCCCGCTCCTGGCTGGTGGCCCCCAGCAGCTCGGTCAGTTCCAGCTCCCGGCGCGCCAGCTCGCGCTCCCGGCTCTCGACCGCCGCCAGCAGCGCATCGAGACTGCGCTCGGCGTCCGGCACCTGGGCCTCCGCGTCGGCGAGCACCTCGGAGGGCAGTCCCAGCCGTCGGGCAATGGCGAGCCCGTAGGAGCGGCCCGGCACCCGGGGCACGAATCGATAGGTTGGCGTCAGGGTCGCGGCGTCGAACTGAAGCGAGGCGTTGACGATGCCGGGCGTGGCGGTGGCGAGCCGCTTGAGTGCGCCCAGATGGGTGGTGGCCAGGGTCACCGCCCCGCGGCGGGTGAGCGCCGTCAACGCGGCACTGGCCAGCGCGGCTCCTTCGGCGGGATCGGTCCCGCTGCCGACTTCGTCGAGCAGCACCAGCGACTGGGCGTCCGCCTGCTCCAGGATGAGCCGCAGCTCGGCCAGGTGGGCACTGAAGGTCGACAGACTCGCCGCGATGGACTGGCGGTCCCCGATGTCGGCGAAGATCCGCCGGAACAGCGGCAGCGCGCTCCCCGGGCCCAGCGGAGGTATGATGCCGCTCTGGGTGAGCGCCGCGCTCAATCCCACCGCCTTGAGCAGCACCGACTTGCCGCCGGTGTTGGGGCCCGAGAGCAGTACGGTGCGCTCGGCTGGCTCCAGCACCAGGTCGAACGGGATCACCGGGCCGCGCCCGGCGCGTTCCGCCAGGAGCAGGGGATGCCGGGCACCCAGCAACCGCAGCGGTGCCGGGGCCGGCGCGACCGCCGGGGCGTATCCCTCCACCAGGACGGCCCAGCGGGCCCGGGCGGCATGATCGTCCACCGTCACACAGAGCCCATGGAGCGTGGTGATAGCGGCGGCGGCCGGCCGCAGCAACTCGGTCAGGTCGCGCAGCACCTTCAGCTCTTCCCGCACTGCCAGGGCCGCGGCTTCCCTGAGGGCATTGGCCAACGGGATCGCCACCGAGGGTTCCAGATACAGCGTCGCCCCGCTGGCTGATTCCCCGTGGATGATGCCCTCGGGGCGGTGCCGGAGGTCCCGCGGCACCGGGATCACGTAGCGTCCTTCCCGCATGGTCACGGCCCCGTCGCCCGCCAGGCCGCGGAGCAGCGCCTCGAGCTTGTGAACCAGGCGATCGCGGGCGGCGCGGATTTCCCCGCGGGCCGCGCCCAGAGCGGAACTGGCGCTGTCCCGGACCGCGCCGTCATCGTCGAGCGCCTGCTCCAGGCGCCGCTCCCAGGTCCGCTCCACTTGCGGCACGACGAGCGTCGCCATGCCGGGAGCTTCCGGCGCGATGCGCCGGAGTTCCGCGCCGACCAGACGCCCGGCAACCAGGGTCTGACGCAACGCCAGCAGCTCCCGGCCATCGAGGACGCTGCCCATGATGCGCAGCCGGTTCAACACCGAACCGAGTTCGGGGACCGCCTCCGCGACGAGTCCCTTGCCGGCCCGGA
>CALMOP010000092.1 GCA_937871775.1 uncultured Gemmatimonadota bacterium
TCGCCATCGGGATAGATGGCGATACCGAATCCCAGATCCTGACGCCTCCCGGTGACCTCCAGAACTCCGCCGCGCTCGCACCAGCCAGCCGTCGCACGGGCCGTGATCCGGCCGGTATCGGAGCCGGTCCACGCCGCTTCCAGCGCCGGCCCGGTGGCCAGGCGCTGACAGCCGCCGATTCCCAGCGCCAGGATCGCCCACCGCACCGATTGCCGCATCCGGGAATACCTCATGCGCGGGAACCTAGGCGATGCACCGGCACGACGGGAAGGGGTCAGGTATCGGCCGTTGGCTTTTGGCTGTTGGCTGTTGGCTGTTGGCCGTTGGCCCTTCCCGTCCCCCGTTCCCCGTTCCCCGTTCCCTGTTCCCTGTTCCCCGTTCCCCGTTCCCTGTTCCCTGTTCCCTGTTCCCCGCCGTTCAGAACCCGGAGCCGACGGTCAGGTCGAACCGCAGCCGCTGGTTGGGCCCCGTAAGCGAATGACACAGATCCAGCCGCAGGATGCCACCGGCCAGCTTCAGTCCCGCGCCCGCCGAAACCAGGGCCTTTGAGCTGAACAGCTGCGAGGGCTCTGCGGCCTGGCCGGCATCGGCAAAGAGCACCGGCTGGATGAGTCCGGACCTGAGCGGCCAATCGCCCTGGGCGGCCCAGAACGCCGGCTCCCGCAGGCTGCCGTAGTCGTAGCCGCGAACCGTCCCCGGCCCGCCCAACCGGAACAGCTGCTGCGGCAGTTGGCTCCCGGTGGCGATGCCGGCGCGAACCAGGAGGCTGGGACGCTGCCGGACAAACCCGGGCTCGAAGCGATAGCCCGCCATCCAGCGGGCCACGGCAACGCCCTCCCCCAGCTGCAGGTCGGCGAGCAACGTCCAGCGGGACCGGAGCTGCCCCTGGTCCAGCGCCACCGCAACCCGTCCGAAGGTACCGGAGCGGACTGCGGGGTTGGGCGGATAGTCGCCGTCGCCGCCTAACGCATCGTTGAGCCACGAATAGGCCTCCCCCACGACACTCTGCTCCCGCCCCACCCCGAAACTGGTGGTCAACTCCACCCCGGTCCCCAGTGACGATTCCCGGGTCACTTGCAGCCGATGGGTCAGGAGATAGTCCGCGTCGTCGTGCCCGGCGAGCATGGCATTCAGGCTGGGCCCGAACCCCGAACCGCGGGCCAGGGGATCGTGGCTGACGAGATCGCGGATCGCGGCCACGGTCCACCGCGCCCCCGGGGCTTCCCGTCGCAACGTCACGTTGCCGACCAGCCGGGAGTCGCTGAACCCGTAGCGGAGATCCCCACGCAGCGTGGTGAAACCCGCACGGTCGAGAAGCAGGTCGTACCCGCTGCCCGGGGCGAAGCCCTGCACCCGGTTGTAGCGGATCAGCTGGGGAAGTCGCTCCCAGGCCCATCCCTTCCGTCGCCGCCCCACCAGCTCGTCGGGCAGGGTTCCTTCCAGGCGCTCCAGATCCGCGGAGATCGACCGGCCCAGCTGGTCGGCCTGCGGATCGTCGGCCAGGGTGAGGGAGTCTCCCCACTGGTCGTAGCCGCGCAGCGAATCCGCCGGGGCCCGGTGGATCTCATAGCGGCCATCTTCCCACCGCCCGGCGTCGTCCCGGGCCCGGGCGTCCTCGGGCAGCTCCCCGCCCTCGCGGGTGCGCCGCCGCCGCTCGGCCCGCAGGGAATCGCGCCGGGCCTGGAGCAGGGCAGCGAGGCTGTCAGGATCGGTCACCGCGGCGGGCAGCGACAGCGCAAAGGTCACCGGCTGGCCACTGTTGATCTGGTAGTCCTCGAAGGTGGTGGTCGCCTCGAACGGAATGACCAGCTCGCCCAGGAACGGCAGCTCCACCCGGCCTGACACCACCTGGCGGTACGGCATCCAGAACTGCTGCTCCTGGAGGGCGTACTGCAGGTCGGCCTCGAGCGTGAGCAGCCGATTGACCTGCCGGTTGGCCCTGCGGGTCGCGGCGTCGCCCTCGTCCTCGTCGGGATCCAGCCACAGTTGGCTCCCCACGAACCGGAAGGTGAGGCGGACCAGATCGAACGACGCGGCATCGATCCACAGCCGCCCGGCGATGAGCGAGGGACCGACCCTCCGGGGTAGCACCTCGATGCCCAGCAGCCGGACCGCCTTCCCGCCGGGAGCCTGCAGCTCCAGGCTGTCCACCAGGCGGTATTGGTACCACTCGGGGCCGGCGTCGGCGAGGGGATGCAGCGCGGGGCGGCTCGGGATTTCGTTCCCGAACACCCGGATCGAGTCACCCAGCGAGCGGGGGATGAACCAGGGCCGATCGAAGCTGCTCGACAGCTGAAGCGTGGTGGCCCGGGCCCGGGCCCGCCGACCCACGATGTCGACCCGGAGGTCGTTGGGGAGGGCCCAGGCAATGGTGCCGTCCTGCTCCTCCACTGCGGCATTGGGCATGCTGGCCCAGCGGCGCCGCCCCAGGCCAAAGGAGAGACGGTAGCGGAACCGCGCCTGGTAGTCCCGGACCGCCTGGTCCTGGGCATGATGGCGGCGGATCGCCTGGGAGACGAGCTCTTGAGTTCGGGGATCGGGGAATGCGCCGGTGTCGGCGGGGGCCTGCCGGGTCAGCAGGGCAAGCGCGACCAGCAGCAAGCGATCAGGCAGGGTGTTCGACGCCGGACCCGTTGCGCGATAATCGGGTCCGTCCGTCGCGATGCAGTCCGTAGGCCCTTAACCGGCGCCACAGGGTGGTCCGGCTGATGCCGAGGTGCCGGGCCGTCTCTGCCAGTTTCCAGCCGTGCTGATCCAGGGTCCGGACGATGGCGTCGCGTTCCCGGTCGGCCAGCGTGGTCGGGCCCTCGAGACCGGGGATGAACATGGCCTCGCCCAGATCCAGGGCGCCCACCCGCAGGGTGCGCAGCCGGCCCCCCATGGACGCCAGCCGGGGCATCAGGCTCCTGGCCTCTTCGCCCTCTTCGAGAATCTCGGTCAGCGCCTCACGCGCCTGGGCGTTGGCATAGAGCACATGCCCCTGGGGGTCGAAGACGATTACGCCTTCGCTGAACCCATCCAGAAGCGCCTTCGCCAGCGGGGAAAAGACGGACGGAGCAGGAGATGGCTGTTCCGGCATAGGCATGTCTACGGCCCTGGCGTGAGGGTGGTTTCAGGTCGCATCTGACCAGAGAGACGAACCAATACAGGGCTTCATGGACACCGTCGCCCTACTCGCCCAATCCCGGACCCACGGCAAGCGGGAGTCGCTGCCGCTGCTCCGCCCGAAGAACCAGCCCCAGACCACTGAAGATGGCGAGGCCCGCTACGACGGTGCGTGGGGTGAGTTGCTCCCCCGGCAGGAACAGTGGCGCCGCCAGCGCGGTGAACAGCGGCTGCAAATAGACGAAGGCGGCCACCGTGTTCGAGGAGACCCGCTTGAGCGCCCACAGGTTCAGGAGGTACGCGCCGACCGTGGGGCCGACCACGATGTACCCGACCAGCAGCCAGGTCCGCCCCGAGAGGCCGCTGAGACGGGCGCCCGCCAGGGCGGGAAGGCTCAGCGGCAGCACGGCGAGCGCCGCGAACAGCATGACCAGCGCACTGGCGGCCACCGGATCGTGGCGAGCCACCACCGGGCGCAGCAGCAGCAGGTAGCCGGCATAGCACAGCATGCCGATCAGAATCAACAGGTTGCCCAGTGCCATCCCGGGGGCCAGCGACAACCGCTCCGGACCCACCAGATACACCGCCCCCGCTCCAGCCAATGCGATCCCCGCGAGTTTGAGCGGCGAGGCAGGCTCGGTGCGGAACAGCAGCGAACCCAGCACCGTGAACACCGGCACAGTGGTAACCAGGATCGCCGCGTTCACCGCGGTGGTGTGACGCAACCCGAACAGGAACAGCGACTGATTCGCGGTGACCCCCAGCAGACCGCCCGCCGCGAGGCGCAGCAGCAGCGCCGGGTCCCGGATCCAGGGGCCGCGCCGCGCCAGGTTCAGCGTCACCAGTGCGAGGGCGGCGCCCAGGATGCGGAAGCTCACCAGCACCGCGGGAGGCACCACCGGCAGCACGACCCGCCCCGCGATCGCGAGGCTGGCCAGCAGCACCTGCACCGTGATCAACGCCAGACGCACCATCAGCGATGCCGCCGGCCACCCCGCGGCACCCGAGCCCGGCGCTGGGGCCGGCCGGTTTCCCGCAGCTGCTCCCGCAGTTCCTCCAGGGTTCCCGCCTCGAGCCCGACCCGCCCGCCCCGGGTCACCGCGATCCGCAGCGGCCGATCCAGCAACGGCAGATCCGCGGACCGGACCCGACGCGCCTGACCCTCCCTGAGCTCCAGCACGGCGACCGGGCCCCCCTCGTGCATCCGGTAGCGGAGCGGAATCATGTCGCCCAGCAGCCGGACCTTGTCGGGGAGCTGCCCCAGTCGAACCCGTTCCGGCTCGGGCACCAGGTCCCGCTCCAGGGTCACCGGGGTGGTCAGAAACTCGGCCCAACTCCCGACCGACTCGAGCTGCCGGGCCAGCCGCTCCCGCAACGCCTCCGGCGCGGCCTCGGCGAGGGTGCCGCCGGAGCGCCGCCACAGTTCGTCGAGCTCCTCGGCGGTGCGACGGATCCGGCCCTGGGCGGGGTGGGTGGTCCCGCCGACGAGCAGCGCGGCGGCCAACGTCCCCGACAGGGTCGAGCGGAGCTTTTCGGGAACCGGCCCATCCACGGGCTCGACGACCGACTCCAGCTCGAAGCCGAAGTACCTGACTTCCCGACGGACCACCAACCCGCGCCGGTTGGCGGTGACCTCCAGCGCCAGCCGGTCCCGGGTGGCATAGCGCCGAATCAACGCATAGGGAATGGTGCTGCCCTCGATCGAGGCCCGGGGTACCCCATGGCGATCGGCGAAGAACCTCAGGGTCCCGGCCACCGCGCCCCAGCTGCCGGCCATCGAACTCCGACCGACCCGGGCTTCCTGTCCGTCGGCGGTGTGCTCATCCAGCACCAGGTCGAAGGGCATGATCCGGGCGAGCAGATCGATCCAGGCCTCGGCCAGCTCGCGCCCCGCATGGGGCAGCCGCGCCGGCAGCTCCAGCTCCAGCGCCCGGTACACCGAGGCGGTGCCCAGCGCGATATCCTCGATCGCCTTCACCAGCACCCCGCGGTCGGAGGCCCAGCTGTCCAGCGCCTGGTCGTCGAAGATGTGCCGGGCCAGGCTGTAAACCTCCCCCAGGCTGCCGTGCCGGTTGACCGCTTCGGCATAGAGGTTGTAGGCGGTGAGGTGGTCGCTGCCGGCCACCCGCACCCCCTCCAGATCGCGCTCGTCGCGGGTCATCCGGTGCAGGCTGTCGATGTTGGAGCACACCGCCACCACCGGTGCCAGGGTCTGACCCGCGTGGACCAGCAATTCACCCCACGCCCGGTCCACCGGCATGGCCTCGACGGCCCGCCCATAACGGGTCAGGCGTCCGCCCTCCACCAGCCCCCGCTCGGTCAGGGTGGTCAGGGCCCGGCGATACCCGGTCCGATCCAGCGCGATCGGCAGATCCAGCTCCGAGGCGTCGACCCCCAGGGCCGCGCAGGTGATGGCCACCCGCTCCGCATCCCCCGCCAGCTGAAACTCGGGCGGGGTGGGACGCAGCCGCTCGAAGACCAGGTCGCGGTCGGAGAGGATGAACACCTGCCCCTCCGCCACCCGGCCGTGGACCCGGCCCGCCATCTGAAGCATTTCGTTGGATCCGAGGTACAGCCGGTGCAGCACGTTGCGCCCCCGGTCCACCACGTTGCTGTAGCGCGCGTCGTAGATGACCACCGTGTCGAGCCCGCGGATGTTGAGTGCCGACTGTCCCGCCGCGGTCATCGCCAGCAGGAAGGGAGGGCGCGCTTCCCCGTCGAGAAAGGGACGGATCACCCGGATCGGCTCCCCGCCGTGGTAGAAGGCCGCGTTCAGCCTGGGGAACCGCGCCCCCAGACCCCGGGCCAGCTGCTCCACCTCGGCCCGAGTGGGAACGAACACCGCCACGCCGCGCTGCTCCCGCAGCACATGGCGGATGAACTTGTCGTCGAGGAACTCCTCGGCCCGGAGCGCCAGCACCTTGACCCGGGCCTTGAGTCCGGGATCGAAGGCGGTGGTCTCGACCACGTCGGCACTCTCCAGGTAGCGGGCATAGAACGCCGGGTCCACCGTCGCGCTCAGCCAGATGAACCGGCAGCCGGCCCGCTTCCCCAGTGCCAGGCACAGCTCCAGCTCGGCGGAGGTCTGGTGAATCTCGTCGACGATGAGAGTGTCGCGGCGGCTGATCAGACCATCCTCGAACCAGCGGCGGGCGATGCCGGTGGTGACGATGACCACGTTCCAGGTGGGCGTCTCCGGAGTGGCCTCCCGTTCCCGGTTCACTACCCCCGCCCGGATCGGCGCCTGCAGGATCGCCGCGGCGATGGGCCGGATCCCCAGGGTCTTTCCGGTTCCGGTGCCGGCCACGATCCCGAACCCCTTGCCGCCCAGCGCCAGGGCTCGCAGCTCGTCGCCGTGTTCCCGCTCCAGGACGGTCTCCACCCCGGTCAGGCCGAGGCCAAGCTCGATGGTCTCACAGGCCGCGCGCGTGGGAGCGATGACGATGACCCGGCCCCGCGGGTGCACCGCGTGACGATAGGCTTCGAGATCGAGCGGGAGCTGGTGATTACGGGTGGGTTGCACACCCCAATGTAAGGGGCGGCTCGAGGGCGCCCCAGTTGGGGGTCACCGTGCGGCGGGCCGGGCCGGTCAGTTGCTCAGGAATTCGATGGTGACCACCCGGGCCGCTGGCCGCCGCTCGGGGTCGGCCGCAAGGCCGTCCGAGACCACGGTAATGGTGGCCAGGGGGGTCACGCCACGACCGGGGACGGCCTGGGCGGCCAGATCCCGGGCCTGACCCAGGGCGGCGGCCGTGGGGGTGACCTGGACCACCTCCGCCGCGACTTGCAGGGTCGCCCTGCTCTGCGCCGTCAGCGGGACCCCGAAGCACCCTAGGCCCACGCCGACGAGAACAATCATCCAGCCCGACGCCCGGATGGCCCGGTCGTCCCGGTAATCGGAGCCACCCAGGTGGCTCTGTGGCGATGGCCTAATCGATTGATTCATAACAGTTTACTTCCGCGCAAACTGAGGTGATGAAGCCGGTAATGCAAACTCAAGACGTACAAGAGCAATACAGATTGAACTTGTTTGTTGACAACTACTTACCGTGCCTAATTCGACCTCTCAATACACTCGGCACGCAGGTTGCCTCTAGTTCCAACGATGGACCAGGATCCCCTGGAACTGGCTGACAACTTGACAGCACAAACACCCAACGGAGAGGTAAGGGCAATGCGCAACACAATCCGAGTGTCGACCGTACTGGTCGGACTCCTGAGTCTGGCCGCCACGGCGGTCCAGGCCCAGAGCGCCAACATCCAGGCTCTGGCCAACGTGTACCAGGCGATCGCGGTCACCGGGGCCCGGGATCTGGACTTCCAGGTCGTGTTCCCCGGCGTCAACAAGACCATCGCGGTCGGCGACGCCACCAGCGGTCGGTTCGACCTGACCGGACAGGCCAGCGCCAACGTGAACGTGTCGTTCACGCTGCCGACCAACCTGGTCAACGGCGGCAACAACCTCGCGATCGCCAACTGGACCGGTTGCAGCAACCCCACCAACACCACCGCGAGCTGCAGTGCGTTCACCCCGTCAGCCGGCAACACGGCCCGGGCGTTCAGCGGTGCCGGGGCGCTGTTCGTGTGGGTGGGTGCCCAGGTTCAGCCGACGGCGGGTCAGACCGCGGGCAGCTACCTTGGCACGGTGACCCTCACCGCGGCGTACTTCTAACCCCCGTTCCAGGGTTTTCCGGGTTACCCGCGGGTGTGCGGGCACGGCTATCTTGCGTGCGCGCCACCCGCGGGACCTTCCCGGGGATCCCCCAATGCGACGATGCTTCCTCCCGCTCCTGGCGGCCGCTGCGGTCTGCGCGCCTTCTCTGACCGGACAGTCACAGGTCACCGGAATCCGGAACCTGAACTTCGGCCCGGTGGTGGCGAGCGTGCCATCCAGCGTGACGCCCAGCGATCCCATCCGGAGCGGTCGCTTCTACGTCCGCCATGTGCTCAACCGTCAGGTCCGGCTGAGCTTCAACCTGCCCAACCGGCTCAATCGAGTGGGGGGGGGAGGCAACATGCCGATCAGTTTCGGCGCCACCGACGCCATCGCCAAGGGCACGGCGCCCACCAGTCTGCCGGTGACCTTCAATCCCAACAACCCAATAACCATCACCATGAGCACCAGCGCCGACATGTACGTCAATCTCGGCGGCCGAGTGGCACCCCGGGCCAATCAGCAAGTGGGCTCGTACCAGGGCACCGTCACCCTGACTTGCACCTTCTTCTGACCATGCTCCGTCGCCCGCTGCTGGCGCTGCTGCTGGCCGGCTCCACCGGGACCGCGGCGGCCCAGGGGGTCATGGTCGCACCGCACGCGGTCTACCTGGATCACCGGACCCGGAGCGGCGCCATCATCCTGTACAATCCCGGGGCGGAACCGGTGGAAGTCTCCATCAGCGCCTTCTATGGCTTTCCGGTGACCGATTCCAGCGGACAGTTCAGCCTCCAGATTCCCGACTCGGTGACCGCAGCCATGCCGTCGGCGGCGGGCTGGATCGAGGCCTATCCCAGGCGTCTGACCTTGCCGCCCCTGACCAAACAGACCATCCGGCTGCTGGCCCGGCCGCCCCAGGGATTGCCCGACGGGGAGTACTGGTCCCGCATCACCATCTCCGCCAAGGGCGGGGCGATCCCGGTAAGCAGCGCCGATACCACCGGGATCCGGATCGGTCTCAGTCTCGAGGTCCGCTCCATCATCCCGCTGATCTACCGCAAGGGAACCCTGCAGACCGGCATCAGCGTCGGCCCGATCACCACCCAGCTGAGGGGCGACTCCCTGATCGTGCGGGCCCGGCTCGAGCGCCAGGGCACCGCGGCCTACGTCGGCACCGCCCGCGGCACCCTGGTGGATGGGCGCGAACGCGCCGTCGCCACGTTCGAGCAGCCCGTCGCCGTCTACTACGACGCCGAGCCGGCCTTCACGCTCGCCATCGGGGGCCAGCCCGCCGGCACCTACCGGCTCCGCGTCGAACTGAAATCCGATCGCAGTGACATCGCCCCCGACCTGCTGCTGCGGGCCGCGCCGGTGCGCGACTCGGTCTCGGTGCGGTTGCCGTGAGCCGGAACTTCCGCGGCCTGGTGCTCCTGCTTCTGCTGCCGGGGTGCCTGCCGGAATCGGCCCCGGGCCAGATGGCTCAAACACCAGCCCGGACCGCGACCCCGACCGGGGTAGTCTCCGCCAGCCGCAACCAACTTGGACCTTCCCGGCCTCGCGGTGTGACCGCGGAGCCGGCTCGGACCCCGGGCGATGATGCGGGTCCAGCCGCGCCCGATCAGGCGGACGCCGGACCGCCGCCGCCTGATTCAACGACCCACCCGAACTCTGCCGCCGCCGCGGACACCCCGGGGAACCGGGCCGAGACGATGGTCGCGCTGTCTGGAGTAAGCCCCGAGCGATCGATTGAGCGGGGCGATCTCACCGCGTCGGTGGGGCCTGAGCGGGTGGAACCACCCGCTCGCCGCGCCGTTGCATCCGCGCAACCGCCGGCTTCACCGCCCGTCGCCTCCGCGCCTCAGGTGGGGAACGCTCGCCATGGTCCAGCGGAAGGGCGATCCTCGACTGTCGAGGCCGAACGGGTGCTGATCGAACTGCGGCTGGGCCGGATCGCGACCCGTACGGTGGAGGCCTACCGGTCTGGCGAAGAGGTGCTGCTGCCGCTGGGGGCGTTCTTTGACCTCGCCGAGCTGCGTGCCACCCGCCGCCCCGATGGCACGCTGCAAGGCCTGGTCCAACCGGGGAATGTGCCGTTCCTGGTCGATCCCGCAAGCAGGACCCTGACCCTGGGCAAGACGCGCAAGGAGCTGGCCCAGGACCAGATCCATTCTGACGAGCACGAGATCTATCTGGGCAGCGCCACCCTGGGTCAGGCGCTGTCGCTCGAGATCAATCTGAACTGGTCCGAGCTGCAGGTGGTGGTGGCGGATCCGGGGGCGCTGCCGATCGGTCGCCGGGTGCGCCGGGAGTCGCTGCTCCGGAGCCGCGTGGCCGGGACGGCCACGGATCAGGCCCCGGGCCTTCGCCTCGGACTCGAGCGCCCCGAGTTGGATGGCATGGTGCTGGACTACTCGCTCCTGACGCCCACCTCCGGGTTCGAGGCAGCCACCTACAGCACGACCCTGGGACTCGACGTCCTCGGCGGATCCCTGGCGCTGGGCCTGCAAAGCCAGGATGGCGCCGGACGGCCCCCCCGCGGCGACTACTCCTGGTCGGGTATCTGGCGTGAGAATCCCTGGCTGTCCCAGGCGGTGCTCGGCGATGGCTACGCCACCGGCCCCAACCCCCGCTCCGTGCGTGGGATCGCGATCTCCAACAGCCCCTATGTCCGGCCCGCCACCCTCGGCGTCGTGCCCTTTGGCGGACGGCTGGGTGACGGCTGGACCGTGGAGGCCTACCGCGGCGGCCGGATGATCGGCTTCGATTCGGTGAACGCTCTGGGGCAGTTCTCCTTCGACGTTCCGATCCAGTACGGCGAGAACCCGGTGGATTTCGTGGCCTACGGGCCGTTCGGCGAAATCCGGGAGTTCAACCGCACCTATCAGGTAGAGTCCGACGGGTTGCCGGCCCACCGGTTCGAGTATGGCCTGTCAGGCGGAGCCTGCCGTACCGACCGCTGCACCGCCTCCGGCAATCTCGATCTGCGCTACGGGCTCTCCACCCGCTGGACGGCGCGCGGTGGACTGGACCAGTTCTGGCGGGACAGCCTCGGCAACCTCAGCCATCCCTACGTCGGACTGAGCGGCAACCTGCTCAACGCCGTGTCGGTCGAGGCGGACGCGGTGGCCGACGCGGTGCTCCGCGGCGCGATTCGTTTTCAGCCCTCGACCAACCTGCGGCTCGGGGCCGAAGCCAACCGCTTCGCGCGCGGCGTACCGGACCCGATCCTTACCCCCGGGGGCCGCCAGAGCCAGTGGACCCTGACGAGCTTCATCCGGCCCGCTACCGAGTTCGGGAGTACCTACCTCGAAGCCAGCCTGGACCGGGTCAACACCGCCACCGGGGGTATCACCAGCGCCCGGCTCGGCAGCTCCTTCCAGGCCGCGGAGGTCCGACTGCTCCCGGCGGTGCGGTTCCAGCAGCAGACCGGGGCTCTGCCAGGCGCCAGCCAGACCTTCTTCAGCCTCAACACCTTTGTGCTCCCCCATCCGAGCCTGGGCCACTTCCTGGGCAGCATGAGCGCCCGGACCTACCTGGAGGTAGAGCGGGGAGTCGGAACCTCCAGCGCCGCGATGTACCTCGGATTCCCGCTGGCGCGCAGGCTGAGGACCGAGGCGGGTCTCACCTGGCTCAGGGGGATGCCGGGGGCGGGCTTCTCGCTGTTGATCGCTGCGGACCTGCCTAGCGTGCGGTCCTACACGACGGTGACGGGCGGCGGTGGCAACGAGACGATGGGCAGCCAGTACCTGTCAGGCTCCGCGATCTACAACCATCCCCGCGGCGGGGTGGATTTCTCCGGTCAGCCAGCCCTGCAGCGCGGCGGGGTCACCGGCCGGGTGTTCCTCGATGACAACGGCAACGGCCGGTTCGACAGGGGCGAACCGGTACTTCCCGGGGTGCGGGTGGTGGTCGGCCAGAGCTTCGGAGTCAGCGATTCCAGTGGGGTGTACCGGGTGTGGGACCTGCTCGCCTACGAGCCCGCCCGGGTCGGAGTCGACAGCGCCAGCCTGAGCTCGCCACTCTGGGTTCCCAGCTTCGCCGCGGCGACGGTGGAGCTGTCCCCCAACCGCTATCGCACCCTCGACATTCCGGTGCTGCCAGGCGGAGTCATCGAGGGATTGGTGTCGCGGAGCCCGCCGGCGGCCGGCGGGGAGGTGGGGGGCGGCATCGTGGTGGTCCTGCGGAACCGGGAGAGCGGTGAGCAGCGTACCCTCACAACCTTCAGTGACGGCAGTTTCTATGCGATCGGGATCCGCCCCGGAACCTGGGACCTTTCCATCGACCCCGATTGCCTCCGGGTGCTGCACGCCAGCGCCACACCCCGGACGTTCACCATGGAAGCGGATCCGGAAGGGCGGACGGTGAGCGGCCTGAACGTGGTGCTGCACTGATCCCGAAAGAAAAACACCCCCACCGAGGTGGGGGTGACGGGTCGGGCGGGGAGCCCGACCCTGCTGGATGAACCGTTGTTTCGACTGAGAGGCCGTGAGGAAGGGCCGGTTCATCCCATGCGGTGGCGGGCGGCGGAGTTCGGTCGCGCCCGCCTGCGATCACACCAATCGTCGTTCCGATCCCAGGTGAGACCCGTGAAATGTGATCCTGACTTGGGGACTGGCTGAACCGGGAGCCAGACCCATGCCAGAGATCAAAGGCGTGAAGGGGTATCGACTTAGGGCTTGGGAGCGGGCTCCAGAGCGTCCCGTGGGGTGACGCCCTGACTTGCACTGTCCCCGCCCGGGGGCTTTCAGGAAGGGGAGACGGGCACCGGCATGAAGATCCGATGTAGACGGCGCGCGCCACCTTGACAGTGGTAGAGTGCGCCGGCATTTTGGTGGCCTCCTCGGCGTCCTGCGGGCTGGCGCCGAGTGCTGGCCAGGCTGTCGGTCTCGGAAGAGCACTGTCGGGTCATCGCTGGATTCCCCCTCGCCCGTGGATACCCCGTATGTCTATGTGGCGCCAGATCCTTTCCTTCTTCACTTCCCCGCAAGCGGAGGGCAGCATGGCAGCAGACTTCTTCATTGGCGAGTCGTTGGTGGGTGAGGGCAACGAGATTGCCCACGTCGATCTCATCATCGGCACCAAGAGCGGCCACGCCGGCGCCGCCTTCTGCAACGCGCTCAGCAACAACAAGGACGGCTTCACCACCCTGCTCGCCGTAGTGGCCCCGAACCTGGCTGCCAAGCCCGACACCGTCTTGTTCAACAAGGTGACGATCAAGGGTGCCAAGCAGGCGGTGCAGATGTTCGGCCCGGCCCAGGCCGCGGTCGCCCGGGCGGTCGTCGACAGCGTTTCGTCGGGCGTCATCCCGAAGGACAAGGCGAACGACTGGTGCCTGCTGGTGGGCGTGTTCATTCACTGGCAGGCGGCCGACGACAAGAAGATCTACCAGTTCAACTATGAGGCGACCAAGCAGTCGATCGAGCGGGCCCTCAAGGGTCTGCCGACCGTCGACTCGGTCCTCAGCGGCGCCAAGACCGCCCGGCATCCGTTCTCGGGCGTGGACAACGCCTGAGGCACCGAGCAGTCGCGGTTCCCGGAGGGGCGGGGCAACCCCCCGCCCCTCTGTCATTCAAGCCCTGAA
>CALMOP010000093.1 GCA_937871775.1 uncultured Gemmatimonadota bacterium
AGTCGGAATCGGGATCCGGCGTGCCCCAGCGAGAGTTCAGAGGCTCCGACATCAGGCCTCCCGTTCAGCCCGAACGTGATGCGCCGCCGATCCGCCGGCAGCGCCTCCCAGAGGGGATCGTCCCGGTTGACCACCTGGACGCCGGTGCTCCCCAGCAGACCATCGAGGCGCAGCTTGGCCGCAAGGTAGGCTTCGAAGGTGCCGTGATAGTCCAGGTGGTCCCGGGTGAGGTTGGTGAAGATTCCTGCCGCGAAGGTCAGTCCATCCAGCCGGCCCTGATCGAGACTGTGGCTCGAGGTTTCCATCACGACCGAGCGCACCCCCCGCTCCACCAGGGCGGCCAGAGTCGCTTGCAGATCGATCGGGCCCGGCGTCGTGAGGTTGCCGGCGGTCGAGGGCACGGCCTCGCCCGCGCCGTCGAAAGCGCCCAGGGTACCGATACTGCCCGCGGCGCCGTCGCGGTTCAGCAGGTGCCGCAC
Source organism: uncultured Gemmatimonadota bacterium (assembly GCA_937871775.1). Taxonomy (GTDB): domain Bacteria; phylum Gemmatimonadota; class Gemmatimonadetes; order Gemmatimonadales; family GWC2-71-9; genus JADJOM01. Next base: position 480 of record CALMOP010000093.1, read on the forward strand.
CAGGGCGGTCGTCGTGGTCTTCCCGTTGGTCCCGGTCACCCCGACCAGGGTAAGGCCGCGCCCCGGATCGCCAAACCACCAGCGACCGATGGCCAGCGCGGCGCGGCGCCCATCGCGAACCACCAGCTCGGGAATCCCGACGCCGGTCGGCCGCTCGACGACCGCCAGTGCGGCTCCCCGTCGCTCCGCGTCGAGCACGAACCCATGGCCATCGTTCTCGACCCCGCGGACCGCGATGAAGATATGCCCCACCCCGACCCGCCGGCTGTCGGTGCCCACGCCGGTGAATGGGAAGGCTCCCTCCGGAGCCAGGAGCAACAGGTCCTCGCGTTTGAGCAATGCGACCAGGGCCGCGTAGGAGTGCCGTGTCATTCGGCCCACACGGTGACGATGGCTCCGAGCCGCAGCGAATCCCCCGCCGCGGGGGTGGTCCGGAGTACCCTTCCCGACCCGTGGACGGCGACATGAAATCCGCGCCGGTGCAGCGCACTGGCCGCCCGACGCAGGGATCCGCCGGACACATTGGGGATTGCGCGCCGCTCCGCCGGAGCGGCCGCCGGCGGCGCCAACGGCAGGGTCAGGGTGACCCGCCCCGGAGGCGGTTCATCCATATCGGCCCCGGGATTCGCGGCGGGGGTGGGCTGAGTCGGGCGGGCCAGTCGCCGCCGGTCGATCGCGCTGCGGCGGGCCGCCAGGGCCGCCTCCAGCAAGGTCCTGGTCAGCGGAGCCGCGGTCTGCCCCCCGTACACCTTGGCACTCTGCGGGTCGTCGATCTTCACCACCACGATGAGCTGGGGATCGCTGACCGGGAAGATGGCCGCGAAGGACGCATTGTAGTGCCCCGACTGGTAGACTCCCCCGTCGTGCCGAACGGCGGTCCCGGTCTTCCCAGCCAGCACCCAGTTGGCCAGCTGGGCGGCTTCTCCGGTACCACCCCGGCCGGCCGCGGCGGTCAGGAACCGGACCAGTTGGTGGGCTACGGCCGGGGTGACGGACCGACGCACCGGCTCCGGGCGATGACGGTAGACGACGTCGCCGGTCCGATCCCGAAGCTCCCGGACCAGTGCCGGCGTCAGCAGCACACCGTCGTTGGCAATGGCGCCGTAGGCGGCGGCCAGCTGGATCGGTGTCACCGTGAACTCGTACCCCATCGCGATACTGGGCTTGCTGTACATGTCCCATTGATCCGGCATGCGGAGAACACCCCGGGCCTCGGAGGGGAATTCCACCCCGGTCGGGCTGCCGAACCCGAAATCCCGCAGGGCCTCGAACTGTTCCGCAGCGGTGAGCCGCTCCGAGAACTTCCCCATCGCGATATTGCTGGACACCTTGATCGCGTCCGCCAGGGTGAGGCGTCCGGACACCTTGTGGACGTCGTGAATCGAGCGGGTGCCGCCGCGCTCGGTCGGCATCAGCCACACCCCATCCTCGGCGTTCACCGACTCCGTGGCATTGACCCGCCCGAGACCGAGCAGCGCGCCCGCGGTGAACAGCTTGGCGGTGGACCCTGGCTCGAACGGATCCGTGAAGAACGAAGACCTGTCGGTCACCGACCGGTCGCCATTGGTCTTGCGGGAGGCCAGGGCCAGGAGCTCCCCGCTTCGGGGGTCCAGCACCACGATGTCACCGCCCGCCGCGAGGTACTCCGACATCGCATCGTCGAGGGCGCGCTCGGCGATCTCCTGCAGCTCGGCGTCGAGGGTCAGGTAGACGTCGCGTCCCGGCACCGGCTCGCGCCGGATCCGACTGGGCGATTGGTAGGTGCGTCCGCGGTTGTCCTTGAGTTCCACCGTTGCACCGGGAGCGCCCCGCAGCAGCGAATCCAGGGTGAGCTCCAGTCCACTGGCACCATTGCTGCCATCCGGCAGCAGCGACCCGATCACACCCCGGGCCAGTGGCCCAGCGGGATAATGCCGGGAAAAATGGCCGGTAAGGTACACCCCCCGAAGCGGCCGCAGCGGCCGGACCTCGACCCCGTTATAGGGTCCCGGGTACGGCACCCAGCGGCGGGTGCGAAGGTCCCTGGCCACCTGGGCCAGGGGCATTCCCAGGGCGCGGGCCAGTACCAGTCCATCCCGGACTGGAGCAACCAGTTCGTTCGGCGCGACCCCGACCTCGAAATACTCCTGAGTGACCGCCAGCGGCACCCCGTGCCGATCGTAGATCCAACCGCGGCGGGCCGGCAGGACCAGTCGCATGGTGCGGGAACGCTCAGCCTCCGCCCGCCAGCGAGCGCCCTGCACCAGTTGCAGCTGGGCCGCACGGGCCAGCACGCCGAGGGCGCCCAGGGCCAGGACCGCCTGAAGCAGCCCAATCCGGGCCGCGGGTCTCGCCATCAGGGACGCCGTGGGAGCAGCGGGAGGAGCGTCAGTTCCGAGTCCTCTGGGAAGTGGAGGCCCAGCTCCGCCTTGGCCCGGACCCCCAGCACCTTGCGGCTGACCTGGAGCCCGATGCCGCGCTGCAGCTCGGCCCGTTCCGCTTCCAGGGCCGTGCGCTCCTGGCGGAGGCTGTCGACCCGCCGAAAGGTGGTGACCCCGGCCACCTGCCGAGCCTGAATGGCCATGGCGACCACCAGGAACACCAGCAACCACAGCATGACCCAGTGCCGACCTCGGAGCCTACTCGTTGCGGAAGATGCGGAGGATGGCACTCCGGGCCCTCGGATTCGCGGCCGTCTCGGCCGCCGTGGGACGGATCGGTTGGCGCGGCTCGAGCCGCCCCAGCGGCTGGCCCCGACATTGGCACCGGGGCAGGGCCGGCGGACAGATGCAGGCCCGGGACCACTCCCGGAACAGATGTTTGACGATCCGGTCTTCCCCTGAATGATAACTGATGACCGCCAGCCGCCCACCGGGCAGGAGTGCTTCGCGCAGCGGAGGAAGCGCCTCGGCCAGGACGGCCAATTCGTCGTTTACCGCGATTCGCACCGCCTGGAACAGCCGGGCGAAGTCCCCCGGCCCGCTGCGCGGGCCGAGCACGGCCCGGATGGCGTTCACGAGGTCGTCACTGGTCGCCAGAGGCGCCCGGGCCCGGCGACGGACGATCTCCCGGGCGAGGGATCGCGCCCGCCGCTCGTCGCCATACTCATGGAACACGCGGGCCAGGTCTGATTCCGGGGCGCGGTTCAGCAGATCGGCCGCGGTGGCCCCGTCCGCCGCCATGCGCATGTCGAGCGGCGCTCCCGGGCGGAAGGTGAATCCGCGAGTCTCGGCATCCAGCTGCGGTGAAGAAACGCCCAGGTCCAGCAGAATGAAGTCGGGGTGAAAGTCGCGAATCCGTTCCAGGGCGGGACCCGACCCGAAGTTCCCGGTGTGGTACCCGATCCCGGCGTGGCCCAGGCGTTCCACCGCGGCGGCGATCGCAGCCGGATCGCGGTCGATGCCCAGCACCTGGGCGCCGGCGGCCAGCAGCTGCGCCGCGTGCCCCCCGCCACCCAGGGTACCATCGACGGCGCGGTGCACGCCGGCCGTGGCCCCAGCCACCGCCTCTGCCAGCACCGGGTGGTGCAGATAGGTCATAGGCTATGAAACACACACCCCGCCCGAACACTCGGGCGGGGTGGCAGTAATCAGGAAGCGGGGCTGACGGGGCTCGAACCCGCGACCTCCGCAGTGACAGTGCGGCACTCTAACCAAGCTGAGCTACAGCCCCTGATGACGCGGGCCCCAATATAGACAGCGGATCACCGACGTGGTAGGGGCGCCCACCGCGTCTTACTTGCAGTACACCCGTATCATCGACGCCGTCCGCGGCTTCAGCCCCGTCAGATAACCCGCAAGCTTGTCGCGGGTCTCCTTCTGGTATTCGCCGCTACGACCCAACGCGGCGTCAGCCTCGGTCTCCATCGCCTCCACCTGTCGGGCGCCGTCGCAGGATTTGCCCTTCTCCGCGGCCTGATCCAGACCGGTGATCTGGTTCACCAGCGCCAGCCCGAGGAAATAGTTCGCCAGCGGAGCGAACTGCCCCGTGGGGCTCGCGAATTCCAGCACCTTCCGCATTCCGGCAGTGGCCGCCGGCCAATCGGGGGGCGGCTGCAACTTCGGGAAGGTGGCATTCAGCAGCAAGCCGGCCACACTCTCGCGAGACTGGGCATCGGCATGGGCGGCGGCGAAGTTGATGAACGGCACGGCGCTGTCGTACGCCTTGAGGTCCTGCCGATTCTTGGCTTCCTGGAGCGCCATGGCCACTGCCGCGCTCGAATCCAATTTGACCAGCACATTCAGCGCGCCCAGCAGACTGTCCCCGGCCCCCACTTGCGCGTAGGCGCTGGCGGCCTGCTTCACCAGGCCGACATTCTCCGGAAACCTGCGGAGCGCCCGGGCCGACCAGGTAATCAACCGGGCGGTGTCGGGCCGCTGGCCTGCAAAGACCAGGTACTTGACGTAGAAAGTGCTGTCGACCCGGGCGGAGTCGAGCACCACAATCTGGTCGAGGTCCTTCAGGGCGCCATCATAGTTCTCGCGGAATACCCGGGCGTTGGCCCGGAGCTCGTACATGTCGACGTTGCCCGGGTCCAGGAGGAGCCCCTCGTCGGCGACCTGTTCGGCGAACTCGGGATGGCCGTAGGCCAGAAGTTTCTTGAACACCAGCTCGCGCAGCGGCTGGTTGGTTGGCGCGATCAGGAGCATCTGCCGCAGGGCGGCAATGGTCTTGACCGTGTCATTCGCGAGCTCATAACCCGAGGCCAACTCGGTCCACGCCGCCAGGCTGAGCGGATCCCCCCGCACCGCGGTCTGGAAATACCCCAGGGCGGTGGCGCTGTCGGACTTGGTCCCCTTGGACTGGATCAGCTTTCCAAGACAGAAGTTGGCCAGTCCATGGGTGGGAAGCACCCCGATGGCCTTCTTGGCCGCTTGGGCCGCCTTGTCGGGTGCGGCTTTCGACTGGTCCACGCAGGCCCGGGCATCGTTCCACGACTTCATCGCGGGGCCGAAGCCTTCCGCCACCTGCCCGCCCAGATCGGCCGAGGTCCGCCCAGCACCTTGCACCACGGTCACCACATTTCCGGCGTCATCGTTCACGCCGGCCAGTCGCGCAGTGACGGTGTATCTGTTTTCGCGGTCCTTGCTCAGGGTCGAGAACACCGTGGCCCGGGCGTTGAGGGACTGCGCGAAGGCCCGGAACGGCAGCGGGCCGAGGATGGCGTCGCCGGGATACCCGAACTGTTGCAGGGCTTCGTTCATCTCCTTCCGGGTCAGAACCCGGAACTGACCATTACTGGACTTGTCCATGCGGCTCCGGAGGCCCTCCCCAGTCGCTACCGAGCTCGCCGAGTCCTGGGCGGCGTAGGAATGCGGGTTGCCCACCAGCATCCGAGTGGCATTGACCGTGGTAGACTGGGAGGGGCGCTTGGTGGGAATCTGGGCCTTCAGGCTCGACGCCCCGGCGCCGGCCGCCGCCAACCAAATCACACAAGCCACGCGCATGCACATCTCCGCGAGAAGGTCAGCGTCAGCTGGAGCAATGCTTGTACCGGACGGTCGGGGGCACACAAGTGGGCGAAGAGGGATTCGAACCCCCGACATCCTGCGTGTAAGGCAGGCGCTCTGGACCAGCTGAGCTATTCGCCCGGGAAGACCCCACCCGCGCCAAGGCAGGCAGCGCGGTCCTCAACCTCGCCCTACCGCTACAGCGCGATCCCCAGCGGGAACAACACGCAGTATCCCAGCACCAGCAAGGCGGCCGCTCCGGTGGTTCCGCCCGCACTCAACCACCAATACCCGGCAACCAGTGAGACGATCGCGGCCGAGAGCAACAGGACATTTCGGGGTCCGAACCGCAGCTCGGTACCCCCGGTTACAGTGTCGGAACTTGGCATGGGGATTGAGCTTACTGCATATCGGGCCGCCGGTCAACCGGGTCCGTCCCAGTGTCCTGATCCGGGGACAACTGTGGTGGCGGCGGCGGCCAACCCAGGTCCAGCGCCGCCCGCCGAGGCCGCTCCGACCGTCGCCTCAGCCATACCAGGATCCCCAGGCTGGCCCCGATCAGCGCCCAGATCCCTCCGGCCACCAGCCAGGTCAGCAGGTTATAGCGGCGACGGAGTGTCCGTTGCCAGTGCTCCTCGAACTGGTCCAGGGAACGCCCGGTGGCGTCCTGCAGGGCATCTGTGAAGCCGGCTCCCGCATGCATCCGGTCCAGCAGGCGGTGCAGCCCCCCGGGCACCGGATGGCGCGCGATCTCCGCCACGGCGGATGCCGCGAGGGCATACCCGAGGTCAGCGGACCTGGATGAGCCCCGGAGCATCCCGTCCAGGCCCTGGAAGGACGGCACCTTTCCCGTGGCGACAGCCAGATTGATCTCCAGGCCCTCCAATCGACCCAGCTCCCCTGCCGCCAGGGAGGCGTAGCCCTCCTCGAACCACAGCGGCAGGCCGCCACGGACTTCCGCTCGCAGCACCAGATGAGCCAGCTCGTGCTGGAGGGTCCGTTCCAGATCGGGGAGGTCGGCCCGGACCAGGATGGTGCGGACCCCGGGGAAGGCCAGGCCCGCGCCCCACCCCGGGGCCCGGCCCCTGGTGTACCGGGCCAGTTCGGCGGAGTCTCCCACGATCACCAACTGGAACGGGGGCGGCGGGCGGCGGTCCAGGCCGGGCCAGGCCCGGGAGCGATCGGCCCGCTCGGCCAACGCCACCGCGATGGCGTGCTGGGCCGGACCGGCGACCACCGTGACCTGCCCGACCTGAAAGCCGGTGCTCGGACCCTGGCCGAGCAGCAGCGGCAGGATCAGGACGGATTGCGCGGCGGCTCGCCACCCTTGTCGGTGAGATCCAGCATTTCCTTGCAGCGCTTGCCCCACGGATTGAAGCGATTGGCCTTGTACCCATCGGCCCAGGTACTGCGTGCGGCCGGCTTGTCGCCGAGAAACCAACTGGCCCGCCCGAGCTCGTAATAGGCCTCGATGAGGTTGGGGCCGATCTGGAGGGTCTTCTGGAAGAAAGTCACCGCATCCTCGTACATTTCGCGCTCCAGGTATACCAGGCCCAGGTAGTAGTGGGCATAGAGCGTCGCTTTCCGGTCGTTGTCGAGCCGGATGGCCTTCGACAGGTGCTCGATGGCTTCGCCAAAGATGCGCTTCTTGAGGCAGATGTAGCCGACATTGATGCGGGCCAGCGAGTTCGCCGGCTCTTTCATCAGGACCCGGCTGAAGGTGGACAGCGCGTCGTCGTAGTCCTCGTGCAGCATCTGGGCCCAGCCCAGCAGGGACTGGGCCTGGGTCTCCGATGGGGCCAGGACCAGCGCCTTGCCGAGTGACTGGATCGCGCCGGCATAGTCGCCGAGCGAAATGAGACTCCAGCCCTTCTCGATGTAGGTGGAGGCCCCGAGGTGGTCCTGCTGGACCACCGGTCGCGCTCCGGTGAACTGGGGCGCCTGGGCGGAATCGGTCTCGACCGAGAGCTGCTTGTAGCGCTCGACCAGGGCGCGGATCTCCTCCTTCACCTGCCCCAGTTCGGCCAGGGCCTGGTCCACCCGCTTGAAGAAGGCAATGATCTCCCGCTTCACCGCTTCGCGCTCCGCGGATCCGCCGGCCTGATCCAGGCGGGCCCCGATTTCCTGGTACTGCTTCCGGAACGCCGCAACCAGCGGGTCCGCTCCATGCGTCTCACTCACGGCAACGCCTCCCGCAGCACCGCGTACTCGGCGGCGTCCAGCAGCCGCGCGGCATGGATGATCACGATGGTCCGTCCTGCCCGCTCGACCAGGCCCCCGACAGCGCCCGCCGGCACACCGGGCGGGGCGGTACCGGCCGGAGCAATGTGCCGGGAGTCCACCCGGACCACGTCCCGCACCTGATCCACCACCAGCGCCAGCGGCGGCCCCGGAACGGCCAGGACCATGATCCGGGTCTCTTCCCTCACCACTGGCTCCAGCCCGGCCCGCAACCGCAGGTCCAGCACCGGGAGGTCGGCGCCCTCGAAACCGATCGTGCCGGTAATGAAGCCGGGAGCGCGCAGGGCCGGCGTCGGCGCGATGTAACGCAGAATCCGTTCGACCTCGAGAATGCCGAGCCCCAGTTCCTGGCTGCCGACCCGGAACACCACGAACTGGAGTTCATCTCCACTCAACTGGCCACGGCGCTTCATCGACGGGGCACCTCGAAGAGAAGTGCCCCGGCACGCTCCGCCATGACTCCCAGGGGCAGCACCAGATCGACGCCACCAGCCTCCACCGCGGAGCCCGGCATGCCGTAGATGGTGGCGGTGCTCCGGTCCTGGGCGATGCCGACCCCGCCGGCATCGTGGATGGCGCGGAGCCCGGCGGCCCCATCCCGCCCCAGACCGGTCAGGACGATCCCGACCGCGGCGGGTCCGAAGGCCGCGGCCACCGAGTGGAACAGCGGATCAGCCGCCGGCCGCACCCCCCAGACCGCGGGCTGACGGTCCAGCGCGATCTGCAGGCCCTCGGGGCCGACCGTCACGCGCATATGATAGTCTCCCGGCGCGACATACGCGGTGTCCGCCACAATCGGCGCGCCCGCTTCGGCCTCCACCACGTGGAGCGCACTCAGTCCGTTCAATCGCTCCGCCAGGCTGCGGGTGAATCCCGGTGGCATGTGCTGCACGATCAGCACCGCGGCCTCCAGCCCCAGCGGCAGCCCCGGAACCAGTTCCGCGAGGGCCCGGGGACCGCCGGTGGAGCTGGCGATCGCCAGACAGCGTCTAGCCTGCCCGGCAATGAGCGGGCGGGTCCCTCGACTGATGCGGGGCCGGGCCAGGACCGGCAGGCGTCCGACATCCGCCGCGATCGCGGCGCGGAGCGCCGCCAGCAGCCGGGGGGCGATCCGCAGAGCGTGGGCCCGCCCCTCCGTCTCGTCCTTGGAGACCAACTCCACCGCCCCCAACTCCAGCGCCCGGATGGCCGAGGCTGATCCGGTGTCGGCATAGGCACTGACCACCACCACCGGCCGGCGGGATTCCGACATGATGTAGCCGATGGCCTCCAGCCCCCCCAACTCGGGCATCTGCAGGTCCATCGTGACCACGTCGGGCTGCAGGGCGTGTACCTGCTCCAGCGCCAGGACCCCGTTCGCGGCGGTCCCCACGACCCGGAACTCGCCCGAGCCGGCCACCAGCTCGCTGATCAGCCTGCGGTAGAAGGCGCTGTCGTCCACCACCAGCACACCGGGGAGCTCAGAGGAGTTGGTCAAGCTCCATCACCCGGCGGACCACGATCCGCCCTTCACCCACGTGGAACCACACCGACCGACCCTGAGTCCCCCCGACGGCTTCCGCAACGACCGGAATCGCGTGGTGATTGAGCACCTCCCGCGCGGCGATCACGTTACGGTCGCCCATATGCATGGTGCCGCTGGCTACCGCCCCGGTGAACATGCTCGCCCCGCCCACCAGCCGCCCCACCACCCGCCCCGGCTCGGCTCCGAGTAGCCGCATCCGTTCCAGCAGGGCGGGCACCGCCGCCTGGGGGAACCGGCCGGGATTATCTCCGGCGCGGCTCAGCGACGGGGAAGGAAGCAGCAGGTGCGCCATCCCACCCACCCCAGCCGCCGGATCGTGCAGCAGCACAGCGACGCAGCTCCCGAGACTGAGCGTCACCAGCACCGCGTCTCCCCGGGCGGCCTGGAAATCAGCGACCCGGACCTGGATTTCGTCGACCATCAGGCGGCTCTCCGGTAGACCCGTTCCCGGGGCTCGATCAGCTCGTAGCGCCGGCGGACCTCGCCCAGGATGGTCTCGACCTTGCCGAGTACCAGGATGCCCCGGGGCACCAGTGCGTCGGCGAACCGTTGCAGCAGCCGCTCCTGGCTGGGGCGATCGAAGTAGATCACCACGTTGCGACAACAGATCAGATCGTACTCCCGGCTGAGCGGCTGATCCTGCAGCAGGTCCAGCCGGCCCACCCGGACCTGGGCGCGCACCTCGGCGGCGACCAGCCATTGTCCGTCGGGTGTCGGGTGGGCGAACCGCTGCCGCACCGCCGGATCGGTCTCGCTGAAGGCGTTGGCAGGATAAGCGGCCGCTTCGGCACGCAGCAACGACTCCCGGTCGATGTCGGTAGCGTCCACCCGCAGCCGGCTCAGCCAGCCACGTCGCCCCAACCGCTCCAGCACCAGAGCCACCAGCATCGCAACGGTGTAGGCCTCTTCCCCCGATGCGCATCCCGCGCTCCAGATCCGCAGCTGGCCGGCCCGCTCCTGCAGCAGCGCCGGCAGCACCTGGTCGGCCAGGAAGGCCCAGGTCTCCGGGTTGCGGAAGAACCGGGTCACATTGATGGTCAAGGCGTCCAGAAGTCGTTGCCGCTCCTCGTCGCGGGCGTCCAGTGCCCGCAGGTAGTCGGCGTAGGTGTGAACCCCACAGGCGCGCATCCGCACCAGGATCCGCCGCCGCAGGCAGCGGCTCTTGTAGGCCTGCAGATCCAGTCCGGTGTGGGCCGACAGCTCCGCCGCGAACTCCAGGAACCCGAGATCCTGGTGCCGGGTCACGCGGTCGCATCCAGGGTCTCGAGGTTGGTCCGGGCCAGCTGATGCCCGGGATTGAGTTCGGTCACCCGTTTCCAGCAGACCCGGGCACGTTCCTTGTCGCGCCGCTTGAACGCGATATTGCCCATCTTGAAATACACGTCGTCACCGAGCTCGGGGCTCAGCTTGGCGGCCCGTTCGTACGCCTCGAATGCGTCGTCGTACCGCCCGGCGCGATACAGCAGATCACCGAGGTTCTTCGACACCTGCGCCAGCGTGGGATCCTCACCCAGCGCGGTCCTGAGCATCATCTCGGCGCCAGCCAGGTCACCACTCAGCTCCAGCAGGACCGCCAGGTTGTTCCGCAGCGGGGCGCTCCCCGGGTGGGCCACGACGGCCCCGTGTGCGACCTGCAGGGCGGCGACGAGGTCACCGTGGCAGGCGGTCGCGAGCGCCATGGCCCAGTACCATGTGGGAGGTCGGACCCGGTCGCCCAGCACCTCGGCCGCCCGCTGCAGCCGGTTCAACGCCACCTCGGGATCATTGCGCTTGAGCGCGGTAACCCCCCAGCCAATCAGTACCCGCGGCTCGTCCCGCGACTTGCCGGCCGCCTCGGCATAGGCGCCCTCGGCGTCGGCCAGGCGACCGAGTTGCTCGTAGGCCACGGCCATTGCGTGCAGCGCCGCCGGGCGGCGTCCCCCCAACTCGACCGCCTGCTGCAGCACCTCGACCGCCTCCAGCCAGCGGGCCTGCTTGAGACCGATCAGCCCGAGGTAGAAGTAGGCCGCTCCGTCCTTGGGCCGCAGATCCGCCACCCGGCGGAATTCCCGCTGGGCCTCGTCGAGCATGCCGGTCCGGTAGAAGGCGATGCCCAGATTCTGGTGCTCCTGCACCCGGGTGTCGTTGACGCGGGGCACCTGGACCTTGGCCGAGGTGCCTACCCGGCGCACATACCCGGCGGTGATCAGCCCGAACAGCGCCGTGGCGGCCTCGAATTCGATGAGCGAACATTCGTCAATGACCTGGCGGACATCGCGGGTGCCGTCCAACAGCGGCAGGATGCGGTGCTGCGCCGAGGAGAGCTCCACCTCGTCATCCGGTGAATGGGCGAGGTCCACCGCGAAGATGAGGTCGAAGCTGGGGATTTTCTTCTCGATCTGGCTCCACTCGTCGACCCGGCGGGCGCCCTCGAGCAGCAGCGACTCGGGGTTGATCGAAACCAGGAACACCTGCTGCTCGGGCCGGACCCCGGCCTCGAAGTTGAAGGTCCCCTGGGTCCAGGTGAACAGGTGGTAGACCGATTCCTCGATCTGGAGCAGCAGCAGCCGGTCCAGCTGTTCCTGGGCCACGAAGCCGAGCTCGACCAGGATGCCCCCGATGCGGCGGTTGCGGTGCACCTCCTGCACCCGGAGGGCCTGGTCGAGTTGCTCGTTGGTGACGAGCTGACTCTTGCGAAGCAGGTCCCCGATCCGATCCCGCCGGTTGACGATGGAGGCGTAGCAGATCCGCCCCTCGTTGAAAAAGATGTAGCCGAAGTTCTGCCGATCGGACACCGCCAGGCAGCCGGTCTTCTTGCCCAGCGCCAGCAGCTGCAGCACGTCGGGGAGGCTGGCCTCCTTGAGGCTGCCCTTGATGGCCATCAGCGGACATCCTCGAGCAGGCGGTCGCCGATATCCGGCCAGTCCCAGACCATCTTCTCACGGCTGCGCAGGCTGCCGGTGGGTGATAGCAGTCCGCTGGTCCGGCTCCCCTGGCTGCGCCGGGCCGGGCCCACGGGACTCCCCTCGAGCACCTGCCGCGCCAGCCCGGTCGTGGGTCGCTCCCGCTCGGACTCCGCGGCGGCCAGCACCCGCTGGACCAGGCCCTGCAGCCCGCGCACGGTCTCGACTGGCCGAGCCGCCAGGTAGGTGGCCAGTTCCGGCTCGGCGTCACCCAGACGTTCCCGCAGCATGCGGCCCACGATGGCCTCGCGCACCTCGCGATCCGCGGCGGGCAGCTCCACCACCAATCCGCCCTCAAGCCGGGTGCGCAACCGGGGCTCCAGTCCCTCGAGCTCTCCGGGGGCCACCGCCGAAGTGAAGATCATCTGGCGCTGGCGCTCGGCCAGCTCGTTGTACAGCCAGAACAGCTCCTCCTGGGTGCGTTCCTTGCCGACGAGCACATGGACATCGTCCAGCAACAGGGCGGTGACCCGGCGGTACCGGGCCCGCCACCAGCTGAGCCGATCCCGGTCCAGCGCCTGGATCAGCTCGTCGACCAGGTCCTGGGCCCGGAGGCAGGCGACCAGGCTGCCGGACGCCGCCGCCAGGACGTTCCCCATCCCGTGCAGGAAATGAGTCTTGCCGGACCCGACCGGTCCGTGCACCACCAGCGGATTGTAGGCCTGGCCCGGCGCCTCCAGCACCTCACGTGCTGCCTGGGTGGCCACCCGGTTGCCAGCGGACTCGATGAACTCCTCCACCCGCCAGATGGGCGACGGGCCTGGAGGAGGATTGAGAC
>CALMOP010000094.1 GCA_937871775.1 uncultured Gemmatimonadota bacterium
CACCGCCCTGTTCAAGACCGGCCAGTTCGACGAGGTGTCGGTGCGCCAGGCCGGCGACCCCGCCGGGGTGGTGATCCTGATCTTCCGGGTGAAAGAGCGCCCACTTCTGACCCGCTGGGCGGTGAAGGGCGTCGAACGGCTCTCCCAACACTCGGTCCGCGACCAGGTCCACCTGAACACCGGCCGGCCGCTGGATCGGGCCGCGGTGGAACGGGGCCGGGCGGGCATCGATTCGATGTATCGTGCCCAGGGATACTTCGCCGCAACCGCCAGAGTCATCCAGACCGAACCCGGCCCGGGACAGGTCGGCCTGATCTTCGAGGTGACCGAGGGTAAACGGGTAGTCATCAGCCAGGTGCAGGTCCAGGGGAATGACCAGTTCTCCGACAAGGCCGTCGTGAAACACATGACCACCAAGCCGGAGGGGTTCTTCTGGTGGCAGAAGGGCCAGTTCGACGACGACCGGCTGCAGAGCGACTTTCGGGAGCACCTCCCGTCATGGTACGGCAGCAAGGGCTATGTCGACTTCCAGGTGACGCGGGACTCCCTCCAGGTAGACTCCACCAACGGGAAAGCGGCACTGCACCTCTCGGTCGAGGAAGGCGCCCAGTACCATGTCGGCACCTTCCAGGTGGTGGGGAACCGGCGCTTCAGCGCCGAGGAGCTGATGGCGTTCTACCCCTTCGGTCCCAGTGGCGGCAGCGGGCTGCCGTTCAACGGCGCCGAATGGGGCAAGGCCACGGAAGGCCTCACCACGCTCTACAGCAACAACGGCTATATCTACGCCCAGGTGGTGCCGGAGGAAGTTCGCCGGACCGGCCCCGAGGGCCAGCCACTGATCGACCTCAAGTGGAACATTCGGGAAGGGCAGCCGGCGACGATCAACAAGATCAACATCGTCGGGAACGACGTCACCCACGAACGGGTCGTCCGGGAGGCGATCGTGCTGGTCCCGGGTGAACTGTTCAACCGCGACCGGCTGATCCGATCGTACCAGAACATCTCCAACCTGGGCTTCTTCCAGCAGCCCATGGCGCCGCCCGGCGTGGACCCGACCGAGAATGGGGTGGACGTGGACGTCACCTTCCGGGTCGAGGAACGGCGCACCGGGAACATCAATTTCGGGGCCTCGATGGGGCAGGGCACCGGTCTGGGGGCATTCCTGGGCCTCGAGGAACCCAACCTCTTCGGACGGGGCAAGCGCGGCCGCCTGATGTGGCAATTCGGCAAGAACATCAATGACTTTACCCTGAGCTACACCGACCCGGCCATCCGGGAGTCCCGGACCTCCGGCACCCTCACCCTGTTCAACTCCCGGCAGCGGTACACGGTCGGAGACCTGGGAAAACGGCAGCAGGTCGGCGGTAACCTGCAGCTGGGCTTCCCGTTCATGGGCTCGCGCTTTACCCGGATTTACGTCTCCTACGGCCTGCAACAGATCACCTTCACCGGGGGCTCCACCGACCTGCGGACCGCGTATCGCTGCTCCAAGTGCACCCGGTCCACCCTCGGGGGCACCGTGGCCCGGGATACCAGGATCGGTCTGCCATTCGCCACGGCTGGGGCCCTGACCAATATGTCGCTGGAGCTCAACGGAGGGGTCCTGGGCGGTACCGGGAACTACCGCAAGCTGGATCTGGAAGGCCGCTACTACGCGCCGCTCGGCAGTCCCAGTGGCAACGCCCAGTTCGGTGGCGGCGGAGTCCAGTTCGTGCTCGGACTCACGGTCAAGAGCGGTTTCATTTTTGGCGACACGGGACCGTTCTTCACTGAAATGTATTCCATGGGCGGCACCCAGTACGGAATTCCGCTTCGCGGGTACGAGGAGTTCTCGATCACTCCCCTTGGGTTCGATCCCTTCGCCACCGGTGGTGGCGCCGCGGGCGTCCGCTCGTTCGGGAAGGCCTATGCCGCCTTCACCGCGGAGGCTGGCGCCCGGGTCAGCCAGTCCATGTACGTCAGCACTTTTCTCGATGCGGGCAACGTCTACGGCACGACCAGCCAGTACGCGCCCACCCGGCTCTACCGGGGCGCCGGGGTCGGGGTGGCGGTCCTGTCTCCCCTGGGACCCATCGGGATCGATCTCGGGTACGGCTTCGATCGAGTCGACCTGGCGGGGCAGCCCGACCCCGGCTGGAAACTGCACTTCAAGCTGGGCAATTTCTTCTGATGCTCACCTTCAGACCGGAGCTTTCGATGGTCCCTCGCAGGTTCGCCCCCGGCTTGGTGCTGGCATTCGTGCTGTTCACTCCGGTGGGCGCGGCCGGGCAAGCCGCAGCCAAGATCGCGTTCATCAATGCCCGGGCGATCCTGGCGGCTACACCGGGATACGCCCAGGCCGAGTCTACCTACAACAAGGAGCTCGTAGGCTTCCGGACCGAAGTGGACCGGCTCCAGTCCTCGCTGGACTCGGCGGCCGCGGACTTCGAGCAGAAGTCGATCATGCTCTCCCCGACTGCCAAGGCCGCCAAGCGGAAGGACCTCGAGGCCCAGCGCGACAAGCTGGAGGCCCGGGCCGGTGAACTCAGGGACAAGGCCGCTCAGCGGGAAGAGGACCTGCTCGCCCCACTTCACGGCAAGGTGAACGAGGCCATTGAGGCGGTTCGTACCGAGGGCGGTATTGCCATGATCTTCGACGTCAGCGCCAACGGAGGTCTGATCGTGGCGGCGGACAAGTCGCTCGACGCCACCCAGAAGGTCATCGACAAGATAAAGGCGAGCCCCTGAGCGACCGGCTGTTTCCCATCCCCTTGACGGCCTGGGCGGTTGCCCAGCAGGTGGGTGGCCGCCTGGTCGGCGATGGAGAGCGGTTGCTCCGAGGCCTCGCGCCCCTCGATCGGGCCGGTCCCGAGTCGCTCGCGTTCCTGCTGTCCCCAGCCTATCTCGCGGCCTTCCAGTCCACCCGCGCCGGCGCCACCCTGGTCTCGAGCGACCTGGCCGAGGCGCCAGGACCTCCCAACCGGATCATCGTTCCCGATCCCGCCAGTGCCCTCAGCCGCCTGGCCGGCGAAGAGGAGAGGGCCGCGGCCTCCGGCGTCGATCCCACGGCGCGGCTTGGGCCCGACGTGGCGCTGGGGTCGGAGTGCTCGGTGGGCCCCTACGCGGTCCTGGACCAGGGGGTCACCCTGGGCGCGCGGACCGTGGTCGGCCCCCACGCCTGGCTCGGTGCTGGAGTAGTGTGCGGTCCCGACTGTCACATCGGACCCCACGCCGTATGTTATCCCGGGGCTCGGCTGGGAAGCCGGGTGGTCCTCAAGGCCGGGGCGGTGATCGGCGGCCCGGGCTTCGGCTTTCACCGCGAGACCGGCGGGCCGCAACGGCTGCCCCACCTCGGCGGCTGCGTGCTGGAGGACGAAGTTGAAATCGGCTCCGGCAGCTGTGTGGATCGGGGCCGCTTCGAGGATACCGTCATCGGCACCGGGACCAAGGTCGACAACCTGGTACAGATCGGGCACAACGTGCGAATCGGGGCCCGCTGCCTCATCATGGCCACGACCGGCATCGCGGGCAGTTGCGAGATCGGGGATGACGTGGTGATCGCCGGCGGGGTCGGCATTGCCGATCATGCCATCATCGGCCCGGGCGCGGTCATCGGCGCCAAGAGCGTCGTGTTCGGCCCGGGCCGGGTCGCGGCGGACGCGGTGGTCAGTGGCTATCCGGCCCGCCCCCACCGCACCTTTCTCCGGGCCCAGGCGGCGTTGTATCGCCTGGCGCCGCACGCCGGGGCGCTGCTGCGTCTCGTCGAAGGGCGGGGGGATGCCTCGGCAGACGATACAGCGGATCGTTGAGACCGCGGGTCCGGGGCTGCATTCCGGCGTGGTGACCCGCCTGTGGCTCGAACCAGGCCAGCCAGGGCAGGGCATCGTCTTCGAGCGGCGTGACCATCCAGGCCCGCCCCGGATCCCGGCGGCCCTGGCACGGGTCGCGGCCACCGAGCGGCGGACCAGCCTCCAGCTCGACGACCTGGAGGTGCAGACCGTGGAGCACCTGCTGGCCGCCTGCTGGGCGCTCGGGGTCGATGATCTCACGGTCGCACTCGACGGTCCGGAGGTGCCGATCCTGGACGGGTCGTTCGCGCCGTTCGTTGCCCTGCTGGATGCCGCGGGCCCCCGACCGCACCCCGGGCGCAGGCGCCTGGCGGCACTCCCCGGGCCGGTCGAAGTCACAGCGGGGGAGGCGTCCTATCGGGCCGAACCGTCCGAGCAGCTTCAGCTTCGGGTCACGCTCGAATACCTCGAGCCGGTGATCGGGCAGCAGACGGTGGCGCTTCCGGTGACGGCGGAAAGCTTCCGCCGCGAACTCCAATCGGCCCGAACCTACGGGTTCGAGACGGAGCTCATTCCCCTGCGGAACCGTGGCCTGCTGGCCGGCGCCAGCCTCGGCGCCGGCCTGTTGCTGGACCAGACTTCGGTCCGTAACGGCCAGCTGCACTGGCCTGACGAATTCGCCCGCCACAAGGCGGGTGACCTGCTGGGAGACCTGGCGCTGCTGCAGGCTGGGCTCCGGGCCGCCATCACGGCCCACCGCCCCAGCCACCGCGGCAATGTCGCGCTGGCGCGGACTATCGCCGAGGTGGCCCGTTACTCGGAGGAAGCATGATCGACGCCCGCCGGATCCTGGACATGCTGCCGCACCGCTACCCGTTCCTGCTGGTGGACCGGATCCTCGAGATCGAGGGCACCACCCGGATCGTCGGCCTCAAGAACGTGAGCTTCAATGAGCCGTTCTTCCAGGGTCACTTTCCGGGGCACCCGATCATGCCGGGGGTGCTCATCATCGAGGCGATGGCGCAAACCGGAGGAATCCTGCTGACCGAGCAGATCAAGGACCGGGGAAGCAAGGTGTTCTACTTCATGGCCCTGGACCACGTGAAGTTCCGGCGCCCCGTGATCCCGGGCGACCAGCTGCGCATGGAGGTCGAGATGCTGCAGTTCCGGGGCAAGGTGGCCCGGATGAAGGGGGTCGCCACGGTCGGGACGGAGGTGGCCGCCGAGGCTGAAATGCTGGCTGGGGTGGTCGACAAGTGAGCCTGCTGGCGCACCCCACTGCGGTGATCGACGGCTCGGCCCGGATGGGCCAGGACGTTGAGATCGGCCCCTATGTCGTCATCGGACCGGAGGTGGGGGTCGGTGATGGCTGTCGTCTGGGGCCGCATGTCGTCCTGGAGCGCAATGTTCGGCTGGGGAACGAGGTCCAGGTCGGAGCCGGGGCCGTGCTGGGCAGCCTCCCGCAGGACCGCAAGTACCAGGGCGAGGAAACCTGGGTCGAGGTGGGACCGCGAACCGTGATCCGGGAGTACGCTACGGTCAACCGCGGCACCGCCGCGACCGGAGCGACCACCATCGGCGCGGACTGCTTCCTCATGACCTACGTTCACGTTGCCCATGATTGCCGGATTGGCGACGGCGTGACGATCGCCAATTCCACCCAGCTGTCGGGCCATGTCACCGTCGAGGCCCAGGCCTTCCTGAGCGGCCTCATCGCGGTGCACCAGTTCGTCACCATCGGAACCCACGCCTTTGTCGGCGGCGCCTCACGGGTGAGCCAGGACCTGCCTCCCTACGTCAAGGCGGGGGGAAATCCGGTGCGCCTGTGCGGCCTCAACTCGGTTGGGCTGACCCGGGCCGGCTTCACGCCGGAGGTGCTGTCCGGGCTGAAGCATGCCTATCGGCTGCTGTTCAACGATCCGCGGCCGCGGGCCGCGGCGCTCGCGACCCTGCCTCCCGAGTTCGGCCGGCTGCCGGAAGTGGCCCGGCTGATCGGGTTCGTGGGCGGGGCCCGGCGAGGAGTGCCCGCATGAGACCGCCCCTGCCCGTCGGCGTCATCGGGGTTGGGGTGCTCGGGTGGCATCACGCCCGGCACCTGGCCGCGCTGCCCGAAGTCGAACTGGTCGGGGTCTACGACATTCGCCCCGAGCGCTGCGAGGAGGTGGCCCGGGCCCTCGGAACCCGAGCCTGCCGCAGTCGGGGGGAGTTGCTGGCCCGGGCGCGGGCAGTCACCGTGGCCGTCCCCCCCGCGGCCCACGCCGCGGTGGGTCTGGCGGCGCTCGCCGCCGGCCGGCCGGTGCTGATGGAGAAGCCCCTGGCCACCTCGCTGGAGGATGCCGATCGGCTGGTGGCCGAAGCCGCCCGGATGTCGGTCCAGCTGCAGGTCGGCCATGTGGAACGGTTCAATCGGGCGGTGCGGGCGGCGGAGGGCCTGTTGCGCCACCCCCTGTTCATCGAGGGGGAGCGACTGGCCCCGTTCCAGCCTCGAGGCACCGAGCTGCCGGTGGTGCTGGACCTGATGATCCACGACCTCGACCTGATTCTGCACCTCGCCGGCGGGGCGGCGGCAGTGGATGTCCGCGCCAGCGGAGCCGCCGTCCTGAGTCCCCTCCTGGATGTGGCCCACGCCCGGGTAGAGTTCGCCGGCGGCCTGGTGGCCAGCGTGACGGCCTCCCGGATTGCCAAGCACCGAGTCCGCCAGCTGCGGATCTACCAGGAAGAGGGCTATCTCGCCCTGGATCTGGCCACCGGCCGGGGCGAGTTTCTTCGGCTTCGGGGCGGCTGGTCGCCAGCCTCGCCCGCCTCGCTGGATGACATCGCCGAGCGGGTGGTGCTGGAGGCCCCATTGGCCGATGCGCTCCGGCTGGAGCTGCTCAGTTTTGTCCACGCGATTCAGGGGGAGCGGGAAGCGGTCGTCACGGGCGCCGAAGGCCGCGCCGCCCTGGCGCTGGCACTCGGCGTCACCGAGGCGGTCAGACTGGCGGCCCTGGCCAGTCCCCCGGAACCTTGAGCGCCGGGCGGCCGCTTCGGATCCTGATTTCGGCGGGGGAGCCTTCGGGCGACCGCTACGGCGGCCAGGTGATCCGGGCGCTGCGAGCCCGCCGGCCGGTGGCTGTGACCGGGTGCGGCGGCCCTGCCATGCTGGAGGCCGGGGCCGACCTGGTAGCGAGGGTCGATCAGTTGAGCGCCCTGGGCTTCCTGGAGGTACTGCAGGCCCTCCCACGGCATCTGGGCCTGCTCGGGCGGCTCAGTCAGCGGGCCCGCGAGCGGTATGACCTTGCCATCCTGATCGATTATCCCGGTTTTCACCTGCGGCTGGGCGAGCGGCTGCGTGGAGCGGGAGTACCCGTCCTCCAGTACGTCGCACCGCAGCTCTGGGCCTGGCGCCCGGGGCGAGCCCGGCAGCTCTGCCGCGCGGCGGATCGGCTGGCGGTCATCCTCCCGTTCGAGCCGGCCTGGTTCGAGCACCGGGGAATCCCGTGCCGGTTTGTTGGTCACCCGCTGCTGGATGAACCGCTCCCGTGCCAGGCCCAGGCTCGGGAAGCGCTCCGCATTCCTCCCTCGGAACGGGTCCTGGGTATCTTTCCCGGGAGTCGGCGCAGCGAAGTGAGCCGGAACTGGCCGCTGTTTCGGGGCGTTGGCCAACGGCTGCTGGAGCGGGGCCGGTGTCAGCGGGTCCTCGTCGCCGGCACGGCGCATGAGGCCTATCCTGGCGGGGAAGGCTTCGAAATCCATCGACACGCCGCCCGCCTCGTCCTCGCGGCGGCCACCGCCGCGCTGATCAAGTCGGGCACAACCACCCTGGAAGCGGCCTGCATCGGGACCCCAATGGTGGTGGGATATCGCGCCAGCTGGAGCACTCAGGCCATCGCCCGGCGACTCATGACCGTGGACAGCATCAGTCTCGTCAATCTGATCCTGCCACAGCCAGTGGTCCCGGAATTCTGGCGCTGGCCGCTCCGCGAAGGCCGCCTGGCGGCAGCGCTCGAGCCGCTGCTGGATCCGGGCAGCGTACAACATCGGGAGCAGCGAGAAGCACTGAGCCGGGTGCAGGCGTCTCTGGGCAGTCCCGGGGCCGCGGCGCGGGTCGCCGATCTCGCCCTGACCCTGCTGGACTCCCAATGAGTGCCATGCGGATGCAGCTGGCCGCCCTGCTGGCCCGCCAGTTGGCCCGCTCGTGGCGGATCCAGGTCATCGGCGGGGAGGAGTGGGACGCGGTGGAGAGTTCTGGCGCCCCCTACCTGCTCCTCTGCTGGCACGAGGCCCTGCTGCCGGTCATGTGGCATCACCGGGGGCGGGGCATTGCGGCGGTCATCAGTGAGGCCATGGACGGCGAGTACCTGACCCGGTTCGCGGCCTCGTTGGGGTACGGAACCATCCGGGGCTCGAGCACCCGCGGCGGGCGACGGGCCTACGCCGGGGCGGTGCGGTCCCTGGCCGATGGCATTCCCGTCGGAATCACGCCAGACGGACCCCGGGGTCCCCGCCGGGTCGCCAAGGCGGGGGCGGTCCTTGCCGCGGCTCGGACCGGGGCGCTGATTGTCCCGGTCCACGCCGACGCCCAGCCGGGGTGGCGGGCCCGATCCTGGGATCGATTCCTGGTGCCGGCACCGTTCGCGAAGGTGCGGGTGGCCTATGGACGACCATTCCGGGCCGATGATATTGGATCCCGGACCGCCGTGGCCCAGGCGGCGCGGGAACTCAACGCGGCAGCAAGAGGGGCAGCATGGCCCACCGACGCGGCACCACCCACCGCCTGATCCGCTGGCTGTGGACCAGTCGCCGGCTGGATGCCCGGCTGGCCCGGGCCGCCCTGCTGCCGTTGGCGGCCCTGTGGCGATCCTGGTCCCTGGTGCGGGTGCTGAGCTATCGTCGCGGGTGGCTGGCGGTGCACGATCTGCCGCTCCCGTCGGTCGCGGTCGGCAACCTGACGGTGGGAGGATCCGGCAAGACCCCGATCGCGATCTGGATCGCGCGGTACTTCGCGGCCCGGGGCCGCACGCCGGCGGTGCTGTTACGAGGTTATGGCGGCGGTGACGAGGCCCTGGTTCACGCCCGGGCCGTTCCCGGGGGACAGGTGGTCGCGGATCCCGATCGGGTGGCGGGGGCCGAGCGCGCCCTCGCCCGTGGCGCCACCGTCCTGGTCCTCGATGATGCCTATCAGCGGCTCGATGTCCGGCGGGACCTGAACGTACTCGTGGTCAGCGCGGAAACCACCCGGGCGGTCCGCTGGCCCCTGCCGGCGGGCCCCTGGCGGGAGGACCTCAGTCAGGCGGCCCGGGCCGATTTCGTGATCGTGACCCGGAAGCGCGCCAGCCGGGAGGCCGCCGAGGTCCTCGCGGCCGAACTGCGCAGCGCGACCCGGTGTCCGATCGCGATCGCGCACCTGGGCCTGAGTCGACTGGAGGGGTTGCGCAGCGGGCAGAGCGTGCCCCCGTCCACCCTGGCCGGGCGCCGGGTGGTGGCGGCGTCGGCCATCGCCGATCCGGAGGCCTTCGTGGCTCAGACCAAGGCCACCGGTGCCGCGGTGCAGGTCGCGACCTGGAATGATCATCACGACTACCGCCCTGAGGACATCGCCTGGCTGGCGCACGCCGCCCGGCGGGCCGATCATCTGGTCATCACGGAGAAGGACGCCGTAAAGCTGCGGGAACGCTGGCCCTCCGACGCGCCGGAACCGCTGGTGGCTGTGCTGGACCTGACGTGGGAAGCAGGTGGCGACGCATTCGCCGTGGCCCTCGAGGCGGTCGTGACCCCCACCGAGCGGCTGTAACCCTCAACGGAGAACCTATGGGCACCACCCGGCTGCCACGCCCGGCCCAGACCGTCCTGGGTCCCGACAAGGACACCTTTCTGCCGACCGAGAATCCCTTCGAGCAGATGATGTCTCGCTTCGATGAGGCGGCGCGACGGCTCAATCTCGAACCGGGACTGTACCGGATCCTGCGGATGCCGGAGAAGCAGATCATCGTCTCGATACCGGTCCAGTGCGACAACGGGGAAATCGAGGTGTACACTGGCTACCGGGTGATTTACAACACCTCCCGCGGGCCCGCGAAGGGCGGGATCCGGTTCGATCTCCAGGTGAACCTGAACGAGATGCAGGCGCTGGCCGCGTGGATGACCTGGAAGTGCGCCGTCGTCAACCTCCCCTTCGGCGGCGCCAAGGGCGGGGTGATCTGCGATCCGGCCACGATGAGCAACGGGGAGATCGAGCGCCTCACTCGACGCTACACCTCCGCCATCATCGAGACCCTGGGCCCCGATTCCGACGTGCCCGCCCCCGACGTCAATACCAACGAGCGGGTCATGGCCTGGGTCATGGATACCTACTCGATGCACAAGCGGCACACCGTGACCGCGGTAGTGACCGGCAAGCCGGTCGCCATGGGCGGCTCCCTGGGCCGCCGGGAAGCCACCGGCCGGGGCTGCATGATCGTGACCCGGGAGGCGCTCAGGCAGCTGGGACGGCCGCTCCCCGGGTGCCGGGTGGTGGTGCAGGGGTTTGGCAACGTGGGATCGGTGGCCGCGGACCTGATGGCCAAGGCCGGCATGACCATCGTGGCCGTGAGCGACAAGTCGGGCGGGATTCACGACCCCAAGGGATTGGACCTCACCGCGGTCTTTGCGCACGTGAAGGAGCGGAAGCTGCTCAAGGACTTTCCTGATGGGCACCACGTTTCAAACCAGGAGCTGCTGACCCTCGACTGCGAGGTGCTGGTCCCGGCCGCGCTGGAGAACGTGATTACCCATGAGAACGCCGACGCCATCAAGGCCAAAGTCATCTGTGAGGGCGCCAACGGCCCCACCACCGCGGCGGCTGACCGGATTCTGAATCAGAAGGGTGTCTTCGTGATCCCGGATATCCTGGCCAATGCGGGCGGGGTCACCGTCAGCTACTTCGAGTGGGTGCAGGATCGCGGCGGTTATTTCTGGGACGAGGAGACGGTCAACTCCCGGCTGGAGAAGATCATGGTCCAATCCTTCGAAGAAGTCACCGCGATGGCCCGCCGGCATGGTGTCGATAACCGGATCGGCGCCTACATGCTGGCGATCGACCGCGTCGCCACGGTGCACCGGCTGCGGGGCATGTATGCGTGACCCCTCCGATCCCGGGTGTGGTGACCAGCGTTGAAGCTGTGGCTCTGCGCCGTGGGTCGGCTCCGGCCCGCCTTCCGAGAAGCCGCCGATGATTACATTCGGCGGCTTCGCCGCGTGATCGACCTCGCCGAGATCGAGGTTCGCGAGGCCGGCAAGGCACCCCAACCGGTCTCCGCCCAACGGACCGAGGCGGAACGGCTCTCGGCCCGGATACCGGCCGGGAGCAGAACCATCGCGCTGGATCGGAGCGGCCAGCCCTGGTCCAGCGCAGGGCTGGCTGGTCAGCTGCAGCGGTGGCGCGAGGCGGCCCGACCGGTCGCCCTGATTCTGGGAGGCTCCCACGGACTCGATCCGGGCCTGTTGCGGGAGTGCCAGGAGCGCTGGAGCCTGGGTCCCCTGACCCTGCCGCACCAGCTGGCCCGGGTGATCGTCCTGGAGCAGCTGTATCGGGCCGGGACGATCCTTCGGGGCGAGCCCTACCACAAGTGAGGGGTACCGTGAGCCTGACGGCGGGGCCGCATGGCTGAGTGGTTCGAGGAGTGGTTCGGGGAGGAGTATCTTCACTTGTATCCCCATCGGGACGACGCCGACGCGGGGAGACTGATCGGCCTGCTGGTGCGCAGCCTGCCCTGGCAGCGGGGGTGGCGGGTCCTGGATGCCGCCTGCGGGGCCGGCCGGCATCTGGTGGCCCTGGAACAGGCCGGGGCCCGGCCGGTCGGTTTCGATCTGTCGGCCGCGCTGCTGCGGCGCGCCCGGGACGCATCGCAACGACCCCTGGTGCGGGCCGATCTTCGAGCCATGCCCTTCCGGAAGGGCAGTATGGATCTGACCGTGAATCTGTTCACCAGCTTCGGGTACTTCGCCGATGACGCCCAGCACCATCATGCCCTGGGAGAGATGCTCGCCACAGTTCGCCCGGGGGGCTGGTTCGTCATGGACTTTCTCAACGCCGGCCAGGTGCGGGGGACGCTGGTGCCGGAGGAACGGATCGCCCTCGGCTCGGTCACGGTGGAGATCCGGCGCGCCATCAGCCCCGACCAGCGCTTCGTCCACAAGACCATCCGCCTGCCCGGGGGACGCCAATTCCAGGAACGGGTGCGGCTGCTCGATCCCGCCGACCTGGAGCGGATGCTGGAGGCGCATGGCGCCCGGATCAGGCACCGTTTCGGCGACTATGACGGCGCGACCCTGAATCAGGGCCCCCGCACCATTCTCATGACCCAGGTGCCGGAATGAGCCTCCGCTTCCTCGCCACCCCATCGCCGGTACCTCTGGTCCGGCCCGACCCCCGGGCCGGCGGCTGGAATCCAGCCTTGACGGAGGCTCTGCTCCCATCGCCCGCCACCACCGCGCTGGCCGATCGGCTGGCCCGGCCGGACCTCCTGGTGGTCACCACCGGTCAGCAGCCGGGGTTGTTCGGCGGACCACTCTCCACCGCCTACAAGGCGCTCTCCGCCGCCGCGCTGGCCAGGGTCCTGGAGCGGCTGTGGCAGCGCCCGGTGGTGCCCCTGTTCTGGAGCGCCGGGGACGACCACGACTTTGCTGAGTCCAGCGTGGCCTCGTGGCTGGCCGCCGATGGCGGGGTCGTCACGGCGCAGCTCCCGGAGCGGCCCGCGGAGGCGCCCCTGACTCCGCTGTATCGCGAGCCCGTGGCCGACCGGGTCGGGCCGCTGCTGGCCCAACTGGAGGCCTCGCTACCTCCAGGGGAGGGGAGTGTCTGGCTGCGGGAACTGCTGCAGCGGCACTATCGCGCTGATACCTCCCTGGCCGCCGCAGCCAGCGGGTTGCTGGCCGCGGTGCTCGCGCCAATGGGTGTGGTGGTGCTGGATCCCACTCATCTCGCGTTCAAACGGGCCCAGGTCCCGGTCCTGCTCCATGCCCTGCGACGGGCGCAGGACCTCGACCGCCGGCTGGCCGGACGCCTGAACGAGCTTCGGGCCCGCGGCGAGGCCCCCGACATGCAGGCGGGGGACGGCGCCGCGCTGGTGATGCTGGAGGGGGTGCGGGGCCGGGACCGGCTCATCGCCCGGGACTCGGGCTTTGTGACTCGGCGGGGAGGGGAAGCCCTCTCGCTCGCGGAGCTGGAGCAGATCGGCAACGATGCACCGGAGCGGCTGTCGGGCAACGTGCTGCTGAGGCCGGTCATCGAGAGTGCCCTGCTGCCCACGGTCGCCTATGTCGGCGGCCCCGGGGAACTCCGCTACCTGACCCTGGCCGAGACGGTCTATTCGGAGTTGCAGATCCCGCGACAGCTGCCGCTGCCCCGGTGGTCTGGCCTGGGCATTGAGTCACGAGTCGATCGGGTCCTGGACAAGTTCCAGGCCACGGTGGAGGAACTGCTCGCCCCCGGCCAGCAGCTCGAAGCCCGCGTGGTCCGTTCCGCGCTGCCCCCGGATGCCACCGCAGCGCTGGGGGCGCTGCGGACCTCGATCTCCCGCGGCTACGAGCCGGTGCTGGAAGCGGCAGTGACCATCGACCCCACCATCGAACGCACCATCCAGAACCTGCGGAACCAGGCCCTGGGAGGCGTGGATGACGCGGAGAAGCGACTGGTGAGCCACCTGAAGAAGCGCCATGGCACCGAGACCGACCAGATACGCCGCGCGCGGGACACCCTGCTCCCGCTGGGCCAGCCCCAGGAACGAGTGCTCACCCTGGCCCCATGGTTGGGGCGTCACGGTCTCGGGGTCCTTGCCGAGCTGGCGGCGCTGATGGAGGCGCGGGATGGCGCCGGGCTTGAAGCCCCACCCACGACCCGGGAGACGCGCCCCACGGCGCTCCTCGGACTCCTGCTGCTTCTGGCCCTGATGATC
>CALMOP010000095.1 GCA_937871775.1 uncultured Gemmatimonadota bacterium
GGTGCCGGGGCGAATGG
Source organism: uncultured Gemmatimonadota bacterium (assembly GCA_937871775.1). Classification (GTDB taxonomy): domain Bacteria; phylum Gemmatimonadota; class Gemmatimonadetes; order Gemmatimonadales; family GWC2-71-9; genus JADJOM01. The sequence goes on from CALMOP010000095.1 coordinate 18, forward strand.
AGCAGATCGTCACTGACCCCGCGGTGGTGCTGCGCGACTACGCCCACACCCCCGACGCGCTGGAGCGGGCGCTGCAGGCGCTGCGCCCGCTCACGCCGGGCCGGCTGATCGTGGTGTTCGGCTGTGGTGGGGAGCGAGACCGCGGGAAGCGCCCGCTGATGGGAAGGATTGCGGCCACCTTGGCGGATCTGGCGGTTGTCACCTCCGACAACCCCCGGACCGAGGACCCGGACCGGATCATCGACGAGATCGAGCAGGGCATGAGTGGCCATGACCATGCCCGACGCGCCGACCGGCGCGAAGCGATCACGGTGGCGCTGGCCGGCGCGGGCCATGGGGACACGGTCCTGCTGGCCGGCAAGGGCCACGAGGACTACCAGGTGGTGGGCCGTGCCAAGCTGCCTTTCGACGAGCGGGCCATCGTGCGCGAGATCCTGGATCGATGAGCGCCTGGCCCGAAGGGACCCTGCGGGAGGTGTTGGGGTGCGGTGGAACGGTCGGCCTCCGGCCGGTGGTGTTCACCGAGATCTCTACCGACACTCGGACCCTGGCCTCGGGTGCCCTCTTCGTAGCACTCAGGGGGGAGCACTTCGACGGGCACGATCATCTGGCGGCGGCCCGGGACGCGGGCTCCGCGGGCGCGGTGGTCCGTGAGGACACCCCCGACGTGCCGGGCCTGGTCCTGTTCCGGGTGCCCGACACCCTGGCGGCGTACGGCCGGCTGGCGCGGGAGCGGCGCCGCGGGATCACCGGGCCGGTGGTCGCCATCGGCGGGGCCAACGGGAAGACCAGCACCAAGGAGATGTGCGCCGCGGTGCTGCGGACCCGTTTCCGGGTTCACGCCACGCCCGCCAATGACAACAACCTGGTGGGGATTCCCAAGACGCTGCTGGCGGCGCCGCCGGATACCGAGGCGCTGGTCATCGAGGCGGGGGCCAGTGTCAGGGGCGAGCTGGCGCGGGCCAGGCTCCTGATCGAGCCCAGTCTGAGCGTGACCACCAACGTGGCCATCTCGCACCTCGACGGTTTCGGGTCGCTGGAGGGAGTCCTGCAGGAGGAACTCGATCTGCTGGACGGGGTGGCGCTGGCCATTGTCGGCACCGACCCGCCGGCCCTGGCGGAACGGGCGCGGGCCCGGGCCCGGCGGGTGGTCACGGCGGGGTTGGCACGGGCGGACTATGTGCCGCAATCCGCGCTGGTGGACTCCACCGGCCACGCGACGCTGGTTGTGGGGGGGCATCGGATCCGGCTGCCGCTGTTGGGACAGCACCAGGCGGCGAATGCGATGTTGGCCTGGGCTCTGGCGCGGGAACTGGGGCTGGAACCGGGGCTCGTGGCCGAGGCGCTTCGGGGCCTGAGTATTCCCGGTGGCCGGGGCGAGGTGATCGAGGCGGGTGGGCTGACCATCGTGCACGACGCCTACAACGCCAACCCGGCGTCGTTTCTGGCGGTCATCTCCATCGCACGCGCCATGCGGGGCAGCCGGCGGCTGGTGTTCGTCGCCGGCAGCATGCGGGAGCTGGGGCCGGACTCGGCCCGGCACCATGCCGCGGTGGCGGCCGCGCTGGTGGGGCTGGAAGCGAACCTGATCGGTGCGGTGGGGGACTTTGTGCCCGCCCTGGCTCCCTACGCCGCTCGCCTCGGCGACCGGCTGGTGTCGGCCCCGGATGCAGCGACCATGGGGGCGCTGCTCAAGGCTCGACTCACCGGTGACGAACTGGTCTTTCTCAAGGCATCCCGAGGCGCAGCACTCGAACGTATACTTCCCGATCTCACCGGGCAGCCACACCCGACCCACTGAGGCGCCGTGCTCTACCACCTGCTCGCCCCGCTGGGCAAGCATCTGCTGGTGTTCAACCTGCTCAACTACATCAGCTTTCGGGCGGCAGCCGCGACCGTCACGGCCATCCTCCTGGCCTTCGTGATCGGGCCGCCGGTCATTGCCCGCCTCAAGGCCAGGAAGATCGGCCAGGTGATCCGGGTGGAGGGGCCCGCGACCCACCAGGGCAAGCGGGGTACGCCCACCATGGGGGGAGCCATCATCATCGTGGCGACCCTGGTGGCGACCCTGCTGTGGAGCCAGCTGTCGAACCGGTTCGTGCTGGTGGCCATGCTCGCGACCCTGTGGATGGGCGGGATCGGGTTCCTGGATGACTACCTGAAGATCGTGGAAGGCAAGTCGCGCGGGCTGGTCGCCAAGTGGAAGGTGGCGGGCCAGGTCAGTTTCGGGGTGTCGCTGGGCACCCTGCTGCTGTTCTTCCCGGTGGTCCCGACCGAGACCATTCCCGCGGCTGCCACCACGGTTCCGTTCTTCAAGTTCGTGGTGGTGGCGTTTCTGCCGTGGATGTACGTCGTCTTCGTGACGACGGTCATCACCGGCAGCAGCAACGCCGTGAACCTCACCGACGGGCTGGACGGCCTCGCCACCGGGCTCTCGGCCATCGCGGCCGGCGCCTTCGCCCTGTTCGCTTATCTGTTCGGGCGGATCGACGCGACCGCCTACCTGAACCTCTACTATCTGCCGGGGGCGGGTGAGCTGGCGATCTTCTGCGGTGCGCTGCTGGGCGGCTGCCTCGGCTTCCTGTGGTTCAACGCCCATCCCGCCCAGGTTTTCATGGGCGACACCGGCAGCCTGGCGCTCGGCGGCGCCTTCGGCACGGTCGCGATTCTGCTGAAGGCGGAGTTTCTGTTGCTGATCATCGGGGGGGTGTTCGCGGCGGAGGCCGTATCGGTCATGCTGCAGACCGGAGTCTACAAGTGGCACAAGCGGACCCGGGGCCGCGAATACGCCGACGCCCATCGAGTATTCCGCATGGCACCGCTGCACCATCACTTCGAGAAACTCGGCTGGCACGAGAGCACGGTCGTCACCCGCTTCTACATCCTCGGGATATTCTGCGCCATGGTGGCGCTGGCGACACTCAAGCTGCGATGAGTTTCGCATCCTGGCGGGACCGCGGCCGGGAGGCCGCCGTGATCGGGTTGGGGAAGAGCGGGGTGGCCGCTGCGCTGCTGCTGCGACGGGAAGGGATTCCGGTCTACGCCTCCGATGTCGCCCGTGAGAGCGCGGCCAGCCATGATGTGACCTTGCGTTTGCAGGCCGCCGGTGTCGCGGTACAGCGAGGGGGCCACGACCTCACTCGCATTGCCCAGGCCGGCGTATGCGTGGTCTCTCCCGGCATCCCGCCGGAGGCCGCACCCCTGGCCAGCGCCCGTGCCGCGGGAGTGCCGGTGGTCTCGGAGCTGGACGTCGGTTGGGCCGGGCTGCCGGACACCCGATTCGCCGTGGTGACCGGGACCAACGGCAAGACCACCACCACGGCCCTCACCGGTCACCTGTTGCAGGTCGGCGGACTCCGCAGTGTGACCGCGGGAAACATCGGCCGTCCGCTGGCCCAAGTGGCGTTCGAGGGACCCCCCCCCGCCTGGGTGGCGCTGGAGGTGTCCTCGTTCCAGTTGCACGATACCTACGACCTCACCCCGGCCATCGGGGCCCTGACGAACCTCGCTCCCGACCACCTCGACCGCTATCCCACCCTCGAGGCCTATTATCAGGACAAGGACCTGCTGTTCCGCCGGGCGACCCCGGAGTCCTGCTGGGTGCTCAACGCTGATGACGCCGAGGTGCGGCGCCGCTCCTGCGGTCGCCTCGGCCGGCGGCTGGGCTTCAGTGTCCGGCAACCCGCAGAGGCCTGGTTCGATCGTTCCCAGCGGGCGCTGCGCCTGGGGGAGAGTCTGCTGCTGCCGCGTGAGCGGCTGACCCTGCTCGGGGACCACAACGTGGCCAATGCTCTGGCGGCCTCGCTGATCGCGGCGGAAGCAGGAGTGGTGCTGGACGACATCCGGGAGGGCCTGGCGAGCTTCCGGGCGTTGCCCCACCGGCTGGAACCGGTCGCGGAGCAGGGCGGGGTGCTGTGGATCAACGATTCCAAAGCCACCAATGTCGCCTCCACGCTGGTGGCGGTACAGGCACTGGAACGGCCGTTCGTGCTGCTGCTGGGGGGACGACACAAGGGGGAACCGTACACCGTGCTGGCCGAGGCCGCGGCTGCGCGGTGCCGGGCGGTGCTGGCGTTCGGCGAGTCGCGCCAGCTGGTGGCGGGGGATCTGGGGACCCGCCTCCCGGTGATCGATTGCGGCACCGACTTCGCCCGGGTGATCACGGAAGCGCAACGCCTGGCCCGCCCTGGGGATGCGGTGTTGCTGTCCCCCGCCTGCTCCAGCTACGACATGTTCAAGAACTACGAAGATCGTGGAGCCCAGTTCCGGGCCGCGGTGGAGGCTCTGGGATGAGCGGGCCCGCGCTCCGCCACCCCGGTGAGCTGCGGTGGGAGACGCGGCTCCTGGCCGTGGTCACCGCCACGCTCGTGGTCTTCGGAATCGCCACGATCTACGGGGCCTCGGGGCTGGTGCCCAGCGGCCACGGCGTGGTGGGCAGCTCCTATTCACTCAGTCAGCTGATCGGGGCGCTGGTGGGTGGGTTGCTGATGGCGCTCGTGGCCCGCCTGGACTACCGACTCCTGCGGCCGCTGGCCTGGCCGATCATGCTCGGTTCGTTGCTCTTGGTGGTGGTGACCATCCTGCCGTTCACGCACAGCATCGCGCCCAGGATCAACGGGGCTCGACGCTGGATCCGGCTGGGGCCGGTGATGCTGCAAGCCTCGGAGGTGGCCCGGCTGGCGGTGATCATCTGGTGCGCCATGCTGGCAACCAAGAAGGGCGACCAGGTCCGTGAATTCAAACGCGGGATGGTTCCTTTCCTGGTCATGTTGGGATTCACTTCGCTCCTGGTCCTGATGCAGCCGAACATGTCGATGGCGGTGTTGATCACTCTGGTGGGCGGGATCGTGGTGTTCGCGGCCGGGGCCAAGATCGGGCACTTCCTGCTGCTGGGTGTCGGTGGCCTGATCGGGGCGCTGCAGCTGATCCAGGTCGCGGGCTACCGCGCCGACCGGATCAACAAGTTCCTGAACGGCGCCGAGGGCATGAGCCAGATCCACCAGTCGCTGGTGGGCGTCGGGTCCGGCGGGCTGTTCGGGGTCGGGTTCGGGCAGGGCCAGCAGAAGATGGGCTTCGTGCCGTATGCGTACTCGGACTTCATCTTCAGCGCGATTGGTGAGGAGTGGGGGTTTGTCGGCGTTACCATGATTGTGGTGCTGTTCGGGATTTTCTGCTGGCTGGGATTCCGAATCGCCAGGACCGCAGAGGATTCCTTCGGTCAGTACCTTGCCACGGGCCTCACCGCGGCGGTGGGAGTGACCGCCCTGATGCACATGGCCGTTAGCCTCAACCTGATGCCCACCACCGGCCTGACCCTGCCGTTCGTGTCTCACGGCCGCTCCAGTCTGGTGATGTCGCTGATCGGGGTTGGCATCCTGATCAGCATCGGACGCCAACGGGGGCGTCCCGCCCCACGGTCGGCGGCCCCCGACGGGTCATCGCGGTGATCGCTCCCGGCGGCCCACCCGCCAGGCGGGTCCTGATCGCCGGCGGCGGCACTGGCGGGCATCTCATGCCGGCGCTGGCGATCGCGCGGGCGCTCCAGGCCCGCTGTCCGGCGGTGGAGCCGGTCATGATCGGGGCGGAGCGGGGCCTTGAGGCCCGGCTGCTGCCGCAGCGCGAGTTCCGGTTTCACCTGCTCCCGGTCGAGCCGCTCTACCGACATGAGTGGTGGAAGAACCTGCGGTGGCCGGTTGTCGCGGGCCGGGTGCTGGGCAGGATCCGGAGGATCTTCGACACCGAACGGCCCGCTGTGGTCATCGGAACCGGTGGGTATGCCTCGGGACCAGCGGTCTGGTGGGCCCAGCGGTTGGGACTTCCCACCGCGCTCCAGGAACAGAATGCCTTTCCCGGCCTGGTGACTCGCTACCTGGCCGGTCGCGCCCGGCACCTTTATCTGGGGGTACCCGAGGCGCGGCACCGGCTCGCGCCCGGCAACCAGACCGAGGTCTTCGATACAGGCAACCCCATCGCGCCCCCCGATCCCGGACGTCAAGCCACGGCCCGGCGGCGGTTCGGGTTGCCGGTCCTCGGCGGTGAAACCAGCCCGGTGTTGCTGATCACCGGGGGCAGCCAGGGCGCGGTGGTGCTGAATGAGACTGTTGCTGAATGGCTCGCGGGCGGGGGAGCGCGGGGCAGTATCGTGCTGTGGGCCACGGGTCGGGGCAGCTACTCCCGTTTCGCGCGATTCCACGCCCCGCCCGCGGTGCAGGTCTTTGACTTCCTCGACCCCATCGCCGACGGGTACGCGGTGGCGGACCTGGCGCTGGGCCGGGCCGGGATGATGACCGGGGCTGAGCTGTGTGCCTGGGGGGTGCCGTCGATTCTGGTGCCGCTGCCCACCGCGGCCGGCGATCATCAGCGCTACAATGCCCTGGCGCTGGAGGCGGCCGGCGCCGCCAAAGTTCTGCTGCAGTCCGATCTGAGCGCGGCCCGGCTGGAGAACGAGGTCGGACCGCTGCTCCGCGATCGGCCGCGGCTGGCGGGGATGGCCCGGGCTGCGGCAGAGCGTGGCCGACCCGCGGCGGCAGTCGAGATCGCGGCCCATCTGGAGGCTCTCCTCGAGTCGGCGAGGGTTTCACAACTCTAGGCAGGGGTTTACATTAGCCCTTTAACATGGATCTGTTCGACCCTGCCGATCCGCGCCCCGTCCATTTCATGGGCATAGGGGGCGCCGGGATGAGCGCCTTGGCGCTCCTCGCCCGCCGCCGGGGCGTCGCGGTCAGCGGCTGCGATCCGGATCCAAGTGGTGCCGCGGATGTGGCGGCGCTGGGCGCGGAGGTGTGGATCGGCCATGATGTCGCCCATGTCCGAAACGTCCGTGCGGTCGTGGTGACGGCGGCAGTTCCCCCCGAACATCCCGAACTCCGTCAGGCGCGGACGCTGGGCATCCCGGTCATTCCCCGCAAACAGGCGCTGGCCGATCTGGTACGATCCGGCCGGCTGGTCGCCGTGGCTGGTACCCACGGCAAATCGACCACTACGGTCATGGCGACCGAGGCCCTGGCCGAAGCAGGCCTGGATCCCACCGGCCTCGCCGGTGGCCGGGTCGACGCCTGGGGAGGCAATGCCCGGCCGGGTCAGGATCGGGTGTTTGTGGTCGAGGCGGACGAGTACGATCAGGCATTCCTCACGCTGTCCCCGGACACCGCGGTCATCAACAACGTGGAAGCCGATCATCTCGAGTGCTACGGCAGCCTCGAGGCACTCGAGGAGGCCTTCCGCAGCTTCGCGGCCCGGGCAGCCCGGGTCCTGGTCGGGGCGGATGATCCCGGTGCCGGGCGGGTGGCCGCGGGACTCGATCCTGCCCGGGTCTGGCGGTTTGGATTCGCGGCCGGAGCGGACCTCCGCCTGAGCCAGGTAGCCCAGACCACGACAGGGAGCCAGGCGCTGCTTCGGCTTCCCGATAACCGAGAGATCACCCTGCGAGTGCCGGTGCCGGGCCTGCATAATCTGCGCAACGCCGCCGCGGCGCTGGGAACGGTGCTCGCCGAAGGCGGGAAGCTGGAGCCAGCCCTCGCGGCGCTGGCCCGGTATCGCGGACTGGGGCGTCGGTTCGAGCAGCTGGGCGAGGTCCGTGGCATCCGGTTTGTCGATGACTACGCCCACCATCCGACCGAGCTGGTGGCGACCCTGGAGGCAGCCCGCCAGGCCTTCCCGGGCCGACGCATCATTGCGGTCTTCCAGCCCCACCTCTTCTCACGCACCGCCGCCCATGCCGGGGCCATGGGGCAGGCGCTGACCGGCGTGGATCTGGCCATCGTCACCGAGATCTATCCCGCCCGGGAGGCGCCCATACCGGGGGTCTCGGGGCGGCTGGTATGGGAGGCGGCCCGGGCCGCGGGGGCGACGGTGATCTTCGAGCCGGAAAAGGCCCGGCTCGGGGATCTGATCATGGAGCACGCCCGAAGTGGTGATGTGGTCCTGACCCTGGGTGCAGGCGATGTCACCCGGGTCGGGCGCGAGCTGATGCAGTGGCTTCGAGCCGCCTGAACCGGCCCGGCTGGCGGATGCTGGCCGCGCTGGCGGCGGCGGGGGCGCTGTGGTTCGGGCTGCCCCCGCTCCTGGGGCGGCTGGAATTCTTCCGGGTACGGAGGCTGGAGATCCGCGGCCTCCGGAACCTGGATGCCGAAGTCCTGGCGCGGGCGCTGCCCATCGGTCCCCGGCAGAGCATCTTTGACAACCTGGGCGAGGTTGAGCGTGCAGCCGACACGGTGGGCGGGGTGGCATCAGCGACGGCGAGCCGGCGATTGCCGGGCACCATTGTGGTGGAGGTCGAGGAGGTGGACCCCGTGGCGCTGGTGATGCACCGCGGCCAACTCGTGCCAGTGGGGGCCGGTGGCCAGTTCCTGCCCTTCGATCCGACCGCCGCGGCGCCGGACCTGCCGCTGATCGATGAAGCCGACTCGCTGGTGACCGGTTTCCTGTGCCGGGCCCGCGACTCGGACGCCACCTTCTTCAGCCGCATTGGCGGCGCGGTTCGCAGCGGGCCGGATGTGATTGCCCGGGTGGACGGACGCCGGTACCTGTTCCGGCCCGACGCGGGAGCGGACGTGATTCAGGCGGTCACCGCAGTGGCCCAGGACCTGGAGCGGCAGGGTCGGCCGTGGGTGGAACTCGACGCCCGGTATTTCGGCCAGGTTGTCGTGCGACGGGCGGCCGCATGACGGTCTCCCCGACGCGGTTGGTGGCGGCGCTGGATCTGGGGACGACCCGCGTGGCGGCGGTCATCGCGGAGGTCCAGGGAGATGCCCGGGCGCCGGTGGCCAGGGTCCTGGGCATCGGGACCGAGCGATGCAACGGGGTCCGGCGCGGCGTGGTGCGGGGAATCGAGGAGACGACCCGGGCCATCCAGAAGGCGATGAAGGACGCCGAACGCATGGCGGGCGAGGAGGTGGGCTCGGTCTATTGCGGAATCGCCGGGGAACACGTGGCCGGGCAGACCTCGACCGGCGTGGTCTCGGTGACCGGCGGCGAGATTCGCACCGGGGACGTGGCCCGGGTGAACGAAGTGGCCTCGAGTGTACCGCTGGGCAGGGATCACATGCTGCTGCATGCCATCCCCCAGGACTACCTGGTGGATCTGCAGCCCGGGATCACCGAACCGATCGGGATGACCGGCTCGCGGCTGGATGCCCAGGTGTATCTGGTCACGGTGTTGAACAGCGTGCCTCAGAATCTGCGCAAGTGTGTCGAGGGCGCCGGTTACCATGTCGCGGAATTCGTGCTGGAGTCGCTGGCCGCGAGCCTGGCGGTGCTCACCCCGGACGAGCGGGAGCTGGGCGCCGCCCTGGTGGAACTGGGTGGCGGGTCCACCAATGTGGCTATCTTCCAGGGTGGTCGGATCCGGCACACCGGATCGCTGCTGATCTCGGGCAGCCACCTCACCAACGACATCGTGCATGGGCTGCAGGTGACCCAGCAGGACGCGGAGCGGCTCAAGGAGCGGTCCGGTGCGGCCTGGGAACCGCTGGTGCCGGAATCGGAAGTGATCGAGCTACCGGGGACGCCGGGGCAGGGGGCCCGGTCGGCGCACCGGCAGGTACTCGCCCACATCATGCGCATGCGGCTGCAGGAGACCCTGGAGTTCGCCCACGACGAAATCAGCCGGGCGGGCTACCACCAGCGGCTCCCAGCCGGGGTGGTGTTGACCGGGGGGAGCGCCCAGGTCCCCGGGATCACCGAGCTGGCCCGCGAGGTCTTCGCCATGCCGGTTCGGGTGGGGAAGCCCGGAGAGGGCCTCGCCGGACTGATCGACAGCGTGGAGACGCCACGGGCAGCGGTGGTGGCCGGGCTGGCCCTCTACGGGGTTCGGCAAGTGGCGCAGGGCGGCCCGCTGAGTGCGGGCAAGCGGCGGTCGCAGGCGATGGAAAAATGGGTCATGCCGGTGCGGCAGTGGCTCCAGGACTTCTTCTGACACTCAGCCGGGGCGGAGAAACCAACCCATGATCTTCGAGCTGGAAGAGACCGGAGCGCAAACCGCGCGGATGAAGGTGATCGGGGTCGGTGGCGGCGGCGGCAACGCCGTCAACCGGATGATCGAGGAGCAGCTTCGGGGCGTGGAGTTCATCTCCGTGAATACCGACTCCCAGGCGCTCGGGTCCTCGCGCGCCAATCTCAAGGTACAGATCGGTCGCACGCTGACCCGCGGCCTCGGCGCTGGAGCCCGGCCCGAGATCGGCCGCCAGGCGATCGAGGAGAACCGGGACGACGTGATTGCGATCCTGCAGGGCGCCGACATGGTGTTCGTCACCTGCGGGATGGGTGGCGGAACCGGCACCGGCGCGGCCCCCATCATCGCCCAGATGGCCCGGGACATGGGGGCCCTGACGGTAGGCATCGTCACCAAGCCGTTCCTGTTCGAGGGCAAGAAGCGGATGCGGCAGGCCGAGATGGGGATCGCCGAGCTGCGGAACGCGGTCGACACCATGATCGTGGTGCCCAATGAACGGCTGCTCGCGGTGGTCGGCAAGGGCATTCCGTTCCAGGATTCGCTCAAGAAGGCCGACGAGGTGCTGCTGCAGGCCACCCAGGGCATCGCGGACCTGATCACCAAGACCGGCATCATCAATGTCGACTTCGCCGACGTCCGGACCATCATGCAGAACGGAGGCTCAGCGCTGATGGGGACCGGAATCGGCCGGGGTGACAATCGCGCCATGGAGGCGGCCCAGCAGGCCATCTCCAGTCCCTTGCTCGACAATGTCTCCGTCGCCGGCGCCAGTGGCGTGCTGATCAACATCACGGGTGGCAACGACCTGACCCTCGGAGAGGCGACCACCATCAACGACATCATCCACGATGCCGTCGGGGACGAGGCCGAGATCATCTTCGGTGCCGCGACCGATCCCTCGATGCAGGGTGAAGTCCGGGTGACGGTGATCGCCACCGGGTTCGACCGGGTCGACACGATCCCGGCGCCGGTGCCGGCACGCCCGGCGCCCGGGGTCATCAATTTCCCCAGCGGCAAGCGGATCACCACCGCCCCGCCGGCCCTTCCCGCGCCGATGGCCCCACCGCGTCCGGAGCCACGCCGCACCGGGGCCGCCGGGGAAGTCCCGGAGATGGAGATTCCGACCTTCATCCGGCGCCAGATGGACTAGCACCCGTGCCCAGCCGTCCCGCCGGTCGACCGGCGATCCGTATCGCGCTCGCCGCCGCGGGAGGTCTCGCGGCGGCGGTCGTCTTGGCGTGCGGGGAGTCGCACTACGAATTCCGGGTGGCCGGGATCTCGGCACCGATCTACGCGGCCGGTATGTCAGGCGTGGCCGCCGCCGGCGCCGACTTCTGACCCCGGGGCCTGCCGCCCGTGGAACTGTTTCCCGCCATCGACATTCGTGCCGGCCAGGTGGTCCGCCTCCGGCAGGGCGCGGCCGATCAGCTGACCGCCTACCATCCCGACCCCGTCGTCCAGGCCGAGCAGTTTCTCGATGCTGGGGCTCGCTGGATTCACCTGGTGGATCTCGACCGGGCCTTCGGGTCCGGGGATAATCTCCCCGTGGTGCGACGGGTGGTCAGCCGGCTCGGGTCGGAGGTCAGGCTGCAGATCGGAGGCGGGCTCCGGACGCTGGAGGCACTGGCTGGCGTCCTGGAACTGGGTGTGGCCCGTGCCGTACTGGGGACCGCCCTCATTACCGATCCGGGACTCGTGTCTGAGGCAGCGCAGCGGTTCGGGTCGGCCCGACTGGTGGCCGGACTCGACGCCCGGGAGGGCCGAATCGCCATCCGGGGCTGGGTCGAAACCACGAGCCTCGAAGTGACTGACGTCTGTCGGCGGTTGGTGGCGGAGGGTCTCGCCACCGTGATCTATACCGACGTGAGCCGGGATGGCATGCTCACCGGTCCCGATCTCGACGGGGCCAGCCGGCTACGTGCCCTGGGGGCGCAGGTGATCGCGAGTGGCGGCGTTGCCAGCCTGGATGACCTGCGCGCCATCCGCGAGGCCGGCCTTGCCGGAGCGATCGTGGGCCGGGCCCTGTACGAACAGCGATTCACGCTCGCCGAGGCTCTCGCGACAGCGGCACCCTGACACGGTCGCAACTCTGGTCCACGTTCGCAATCGACTTCATGACCCTGGCTCTCATCCTGGTTCTCGCGGGTCTCGCCAGTTGGGTGACCTACTGGCGACTGGAACGGCTGGGCCCGCGGGCCCGGTGGGCGGCGCTGGCGCGGGGCGTGGCCTGGGCGGCCCTGGGTCTGCTGCTCATGGATCTGACCTGGCGCACCAGCGGAGGCGCCACCGCGCGGCCGCTGGTCCTGATCGACCAGAGCCTCAGCATGGCCGCCGCCGGTGGGCGCTGGACCGAGGCGCGAGACTCGGCCTTCGCCTGGGGTGAAGTCCAGCCGTTCGGGGATCGGGCCCCGACCGGAGATTCGCTGCCGCAGTGGGGCCGATCGGATCTGGCCCCGGCACTGAACGCAGCCCAGGCCTCGTCACGGCCGATTCTGGTGGTGACCGATGGAGAGCTCACTGACTGGGCGGAGATTCCTCCCGAGGCGCTGGCCCGGATGGGAGTGCGGCTGTTTCCCAGGGCCGCGGTGCCGGACCTCGCGCTGGGCCGGGTACAGGGCCCCGATCGGGTGACCTCCGGCGACACCATTCGCCTGGAGGTGGAAGTCCGCGCCTACCACGGCACCCCTCAGGCCACCGCTCTGGAGGTGCGGCTAGAGCAGCGGTTGCTGGCCCGCCGGACGGTGGACCTCGGCGACCTTGGCGCTGCCCGGTTCACGGTGAGTCTGTCCAGCCGTGGGCTTCCTCCCGAAGCGCTGCTCACGGTGGCCGTGACCGGAGCCGCGGATGCCGAACCGCGCGATGATGCCCGGTGGTGGCTGGTGCGGGTCTCGCCAACCCCAGGCATCGTCCTGGTGGCCAACCCCGCCGACTGGGATGCCCGCTTTCTGCTGCGGGCCCTGACTCAGGTCGCCGCGCTGCCCACCAGGGGCTTCACGATCCTGGCGGCTCGCCAATGGCGGTCCATGGAGACTCTCGAGCTGGTCCCGGCGGAGGAAGTCCGCCGGGCCACGCTGGGAGCCGATGTCCTGATCCTCAAGGGCCGCTCGCCTGCCTTCATGGGTCGGACCCGGGCCCGGGGCCTGTGGCTGTGGCCCAGCGGTGAGTCGGGCGAAGCGGTGATTCCCGGGGAGTGGTACGCCACCGCCAGCCCGTCCTCCCCTGTTGCCGGCGCCTTCCTGGGGCTCCCGGTCGACTCATTCCCCCCTCTGACCAGTATTACGCCGGTGGAGCCCGCCGCCGAGGCGTGGGCCGGGGTCACCGCGCAGCTGTCCC
>CALMOP010000096.1 GCA_937871775.1 uncultured Gemmatimonadota bacterium
ACGAAGGATACGCCTGCGAGGCCTTCGGTGACGGTCAAGCCGCTCTGGCCGCAGCCTTGAACAGCCGGCGCCCCTCTCGACCGCCCGGAACACGAAGGGGCACCGGCCCCAGGGACCAGTGCCCCACACGTGGCAGGGCGACGTCGAAGAGGTTTATTGAAGCCCGACGAAGAAAACTGGCGCCCTCACCATGACATCTGTCTTCCCCCGAGGGGCGTGACATCAGTCGCAGTATCTGGGCCCTTCACCGGACCTGTTGGCTCAATAACGTGGTTCCTCGACGCCGCTTGCATCGAAGATAGGATGCGGCTCCCCGACCGTCAACGCAGCTGTGGGAGGTGGGATGTCCCGTAACCTGATTGGTGCCCTGGCCGCACTGCTGGGGTGGATACTGCTGGCCTTCATCTTCCCGGTCGGTCCGGCCGGGTCGGTGGTGCACCTGCTGCTGGGCGTCGCCGGCGCGCTGGTAATTCGCTGGTGGGCCCTGCGGGACCGGCCCACGCCCCATGCGTGAGCCGGGGGGGGAAACACCCCGGGCGGGGACGGTGTCCGATCTGTTTCCGGCCATCCTCGCCGGGGTCCTGTTCCTGCTGCTGCTGGTGGCGGTGCGGGACATTCTGCTGCCACCCCTGGTGCTGCCCCTGTTGCTGGCGGCGCTGTGGCCGCTCCGGGATCGGCAAGGGATCCGGCTGGCCATGGGGGTCGCCGCCCTCCTGACCGGGGTGTGGGGCTTGGCGCTCTATGGCAGCCTGCTGGGCCCCTTCCTGCTCGCCCTGGCAGTGGCCTACCTGCTGGCCCCCCTGGTCGCCGGGCTGGAGGCCCGTCGAGTCCCGCGGGGGCTGGCCATCATGCTGGTCGCGGTGCCGCCCCTGGGCGCCGCACTGGCGCTGGGCCTTGTGGCCGGCCCGCAGCTCTGGCATCAGGCCACTACCCTGGTGGAGGCACTGCCGCGATTCGCCACGACCCTGCTCGGCTGGGCCGATGGATTGCGGCAGCGACTGGAGGCCCTGCCATTCCTGACACCGGACCAGCGAGCCTGGATCCGGGATCTCGACGCCACCCAGATCGCGGGACTGCTGCAGCAGAACGCCGACAGCCTGCTGAGCGCTGCGGCCCAGTGGGGCCTGGGCTTCCTGCGTCAGCTCGGCACCATCGTGGGCTTCCTCGGCTATCTGGTCATCACCCCGGTCGTGGCGTTCTACCTGCTTCGGGACTGGCGCACCTTGCTGCGCTTCCTCGAGGAGTTGATCCCGGCCGGCCGCCGCAACGGTGTGGTGCGGTTCCTCGAGGAATATGACACCTCACTGGGCCGGTTCTTCCGAGGCCAGCTCGTCGAGGCCAGCCTGGTCGGCACCCTGACCGGCGTTGGGCTGGCGATTCTGGGAGTCCCCAGCGCGCTGCTCCTCGGGGTGATCGCGGGACTGTGCAATCTGGTGCCCTATGTCGGACTGGTGGTTTCGGTCGTGCCGGCGCTGGTGGTAGCCCTGACCATGGACCAGCCGGTGGCGGGACTGCTGCGGGTGGCGGCGGTGTTCGGGGTGGTGCAGTTCCTGGACGGCTCGGTGACCGGCCCCCGGATCGTGGGCGGATCGGTGGGCCTGCATCCGGTGATCACCATGCTGGCCCTCGCGTTCGGGGGTGCCGCCCTGGGGTTCGCCGGACTGTTACTGGCGGTGCCGCTGGCGGTGCTCGGGAAGCTGGTCGGAAGCCGGCTGCTGGAACGGTATCGGGGGTCGGAGATGTATGCGGGCAGCAGCTAGTGTGGAGTGCCCCGTGGTGCGTGATGCGTGATGCGTGATGCGTACAACTACCCTGCGAGGCCGTTCCGGTCGGTCCCATGGGGGATAGGTCGGTTGGCACCGGTTGCCTGTTGACCACCCATCACGCACCACGCAGCACATCATTCAGATCTCCCAATTCGACCACACGATCGCGCCATCCAGAACCGGCCCCTCAGGATAGCCGTCCAGCGTCATGCGCAGATCAGTCCAGTGGGTGCGGTACCCCAGACGCACCAGCGCCAGGTAGGCCGCGCTGAAGCCGGTCTGGCAGCGAAAACCGATCCGGCGCACGTCGCGGGACAGGGCCGCGGCTTCGGCCGCGGCAACCAGCTGTTCCAGAACCGCGACGTCCGCCGCCACCAGCTTCAGCACCCGGAGTTCATCCTGGGGCCTGCCTGCGGCCAGCGGGGCGATGTGATACAGCGCGAACCCGACGAGTTGGCCGGCCTCGTCCCGCACCACCAGGGTATCCCCAATCCGGAGGTCGGCGGACACCACCAGTTCACGAGTGAAATCCCGCCCCGGCGCCAGCCGCTCGGTCAGTTCCCGACAGCGCTCCAGTCGCTCACTCCATGTCGGACCGGCGGTGGACAGCACCTCCGGGTGCAGCGCCGGCCGCCGGGCCAGTTCCCGGACCAGGGTGATGGTGAGGTACTCGGGCCGGAACCCGAGCCGGCTGTAGAAGCCGATGTTCTCGATGGTCCGGGGCATGGTCTCCAGCCCGACGGTCTGGGCGCCCCGCTCGGCAAGCCAGCTGATGCCGGCCTGCAGCATGATCTTCCCCAGGCCGGTGCCCTGGCGGTCGGGCCGGACCGCGAGGGGACCCATCCAGCCCTCCCGACCCGACAGATGGCTGATGTTGAAGCCGCACAACTCGCCATCCTCGTCCCGCCAGACCATCGCCCCCTCGCCCGCATCCTCCAGGGCATC
>CALMOP010000097.1 GCA_937871775.1 uncultured Gemmatimonadota bacterium
CCCTACCACCCCTACCGCAGCGCTGTCATCGCCGCTCGTATCCGGGCCGTCTGGGCCGGCGGGGCCAGGTCGAGAGCTTTCTGATAGTTGGCCAGTGCCCCTTGCTTGTCGCCCTTGAGGCCCAGGGCTTCGCCGAGGCTGTCGTAGACGTTCCACGACTTGGGATAATCCCGCACATTCTGTCGGAAGAGGACGATGGCCTCGTCGATCTTGCGATCGCCAAGCAGCTGATAGCCCAGCGCGTTCACATCCGCCTCGGTGGCGACCTTGAGCGCGCGGGCCCGGAGGGAATCGGCTCCGGCCTGGTCACCCTGGCGAGCGAGGACCATGGCCTTGGTGGTGAGCGCGGCGAAGCTGGGGGCGATCGCGATCGCCCGATCGGCCCATGCGGTAGCCTGATCGAGCCCGGTGTTGTGCGCCACCGCCCAGCGGGCCGCTTCCAGCCAGCCGGTGGCCCAGAACTGCTGCAGCCCAACCAGCTGGTGAGTCAGGCTGTCGAGGACGACCTGATTGGTCGCCACGCTGATCGGGAACCCGATGGCGAGCTTCTCCCACCGCAGCGCCACCGACACCGTCGAATCGGTGGGATCATCCAGGGTGTACTGCAGCCGTTCCTGGTGGTCCGCCTCACGGGGGGTCACCGTGAATCGGACCGCATCCTGCGCCGGGTTGTAACTGAAGCTGCCCCAGTTGCTCGCTTCCTTATTAAGGATGACGGTCCACTGGGTGGCGGCCGGGATGGTATGCAGCCCGTAGCGTCCGGCGGGGAGCCGGGTGCCGCCGACCGTGAAGGGTGAACTGACGCTGAGCACCGTGTTCTCGTTAGCCCCCGACCGCCACACCGCGTCGAACGGCACCAGCGCTCCCCAGATCTTCCGGCCCTTCACGCCGGGACGCCCATAGTCGATGGCAATCCGGGTGAGCCCGATCGTCTGGCTCACGCCGGCGCGCTGGCTCTCCGCCGGAAGCGTCAGGACCGGCGCGCCCTGCTGGGCCGGAGCAGCAGCGGGAGCGAGCAGACCGAGCCATGCGCCAAGGGCCAGCGTCAGACGATGGTGCAACATGGGACCTCCGATGAAGTCGGTTGGGGGATCGGGACCCCTACTACGCGGGGAGCAGGGCTGGGGTTGCGGCGACCGGAGGGGCAGAAACGGGGAACGGGACTGAATTCGGCAGTCATTGCGAGCGCCCGGAGGGCGCGCGGCAATCCCCGCAGGTGCGAGCCGAGCCTGGAGGCCGCAGGCATCCCCAACCGGATTGCTTCGGGCGCCTCCCTCGCTCCGCTCGGGACCAGCCGCGCCCTCGCAATGACTGGCACCGGGGCCGTTCCCTGTTCCCTGTCCTTGTTCCCTGTTCCCCGTTCCCTGTTCCCCTCCCCCGCACCCACGGCCGCAAACTTGGGTTGCGCGGCTGCCCCCCAGGCTACACCTTAGCGACGGCCCCCTCAGGAGACAGCATGATTCGCGCGCGTGCGGTTGGCGGTTACCTCATGACCCTCGTCCTGGCGTCCTCCCTCGCATGCGGAGGTGGTGGTGGTGGGACATCCAACAATACCACCGCGGAGTGGACGGTCATGGTCTACATGGCCGCGGATAACAGCCTGGCGGTTGATGGCATTTTCGACGTGGACGAAATGGAAAACGCCGGAGTCACCGCGGGCGTCAACGTCGTCGTGCAGGCGGAGTACAGCCCCGACGTGCTGGCCCAGTATCAGTGCGGCGCCGGGTGTTTCAATCGGCCCGATTTCAACACCTTCCGTTACGCCATCACCCAGAACGGGGGCAGCGCTACCACCGGCCCGGATCGGGGACCGGTCCAGGGAATCGGGAATGTCGACATGACCGACCCGAACCAGCTCAAGGCCTTCATCAACTGGGCCAAGCAGAACCACCCGGCCACCCATTACCTGCTGGTCCTCTGGAACCACGGCGGTGGGTATGCTGGGCTCATCCAGGACGAGACCAGCGCGGGGAGCGGCCTGATGTCGGTCGACGACATGCGGGCGGCCCTGACCGGGGTCGGGCAGCTCGACGTCGTCGATTTCGATATGTGCCTGATGGCGGGGTACGAGACTCTCGTGAAGCTCGACGGCCTTGCCGATTTCGCCGTCTTCTCCGAGGAAGTCGTTCCGGCCGAGGGGAACCCCTATACCGCGATCCTCGATGCGCTCCAGGCCAGCCCCACCGCGGCCCCGCAGGCCGTGGCGAACATGATCGTCACCCAGTTCCACAATGCCTACACCGCCGCCAATGACAAGGCCTCCACCACCATCTCTGCGTACAATCTCTCCGGCTTCACCGCGTTCGACCAGGCACTCGGTGGGTTCGCGACGGCCCTGTCCAATGCGCTCCCGACGGAGGCGGTCAATATCGCGACGGCCGCCGCCAGCAGCCAGAAGTACGCTTACTCTGAGCTGACCGACGTCGTGAATTTTCTCGATTCACTGAATGCCCATGTGACCGACGCCCCGTTGAAGACCCAGATCGGCCTGCTGAAGACCCAGGCGACGGGCGCCGGCTTTCGGGTCGCGAGCCAGCGACGCAACGGCGCCGGGAGCGGCCAGCAGCCCGCGGCAGATGTGCTGCGCTCCTCCGGCCTGACGCTGGTCATGCCCAGCGGGCAGAGCGGCGACGTCTTCAATGCCAGTGGTGCCCAGAGCCTCGGTGCGTACCAGCAACTGTATCCGGGACGCCCCTGGACCAATTTCCTGAACACCTGGGTCACCGGGCAGGCGCAGGTCCCCACCCAGGTCGTCGATCAAGGCGATCTCACACGACTCGAGGCCTACCTGGTCTGGGATCAGGGCGCCATCGCGACCGGCGCCGACGTCGACTTCTGGGTGCTGGAGCCCGACGGGAACATCTACCTTCCGGCCTTCGGCAGTGTCTCCCCGAACGGGACCCTCTCCAGCGATTCGTATGTCGACGGCGTCAATTTCGAGGGGTATCTCACCAACCGGGTCATCCAGAAGGGGACCTACAAGATTTACGCGAATCTCTGGATTGATCCGCAGGACTTCCAGCCACTCTACGACCTGGCGTATCGCAACGACCAGACCGCTGCGTTCGCACTGCTCTACGGAACGGGCAGCCAGCCGACCCTCTCACTGACCATCTCGTGGCTTGCCGACCCGACCCCGACCCTGGCCGAGGTGGAAGCGGGGAGCTACACCGATCTGCAGTACGTCGCGTTCACCACGTTCCTCCAGTCGGGAGCTCCGATGGCCTTCCAGCGGCCGCAATCCGGCGCGATGGCAAGGGCGGGGGGAACCGCGCCGCGCGAGATCACGCCCGCCCAGGTGGCGACGATCCGCGGCCTGGTTGCCGGACGGGCCGGCCGGGCCCCCGCCGGAAAGCGCCTGGGCCAGCCGATGCCATTTACTCCGCGAGGCAAGTGATGCGACCGCTGTTGCTGGCTGTCCTGTCGTTCCCGGTCGTCGGGGCAGTCTGCCACCCCGCCAACGCGGGGACTCCCGCGCCGGCGGGGCAAGGCCGCCGTCACGCGACCGTGCACGAGGTACTTACCGATGCCCGGCTGGTCGGATCCACACTGGACGTGACCGGCCACTGCCTCGGATACTCCACGCCCACCATCGCCAAGGGCTCGCCCCCGCTGACCCGCAGCGATTGGCAATTGGAGGACGCGGCAGAAGCCGCCTGGGTGAGCGGGCCCCTCCCCCAGGGGTGCACCGCAACCGAACCGAGCCCAGGGCCGGTTACCATCACGGCTCGGGTGGCCCGGGACACCCTGCAGGGCCTCGGCGGCGGAGCACCAATCCCGCGGCAGTACCTGGTGCGCTGAGACGCCATCGCGCTCTTCCCCTTCCCTGCCCGCTTCCACCACCGCGCACCACCGCCCCCGTAGTTGACGCCGGGCCCCTCGGGAGAGACGTTGGTGCTGGCGCTGGATTCCCTGGGGCATGGAGCGCAGGCATGGATCTCGAGCGGACCGTGGGGCTGAGGCGGGATGGCGCGGCGTGGCTGCCGGACCGGCGCAACGCCGCCAGTTCGATCCTGCTCAAGCTCGCGGTGATGGGGGTCCAGATCCCGCCCGGCAGCGGCGATGAGGAGGTGCTGCACCTGGCGAGCGATCTCTTCGCCCGCTACCGGGAACAGACCCGGCTGCTGTCCGAGCACCTGTGTCCCGCCGACCAGCGCATCCAGCAGTACCTCGACCGGCTGGTCGCGGCCGCCGGGTTCCCCGAGCCGGTGCGGCTCCCCAGTGAGACCTTCATCCTCGATCGCTACGGGCTGGCGCGGGAGCTGTCGCTCCCGGTCGACCGGGATTCGTGGCAGAACGAGCTGGTGTCGAGCTACCGGCTGGACAACGGGGTGCTGCACAATCCGGTGAACGACCGGCGCACCACCCAGGGAGTCTTCCATGTCGCGGAGGGCGGGCTCCCGATCCCGGCGGACAAGACCCGGGTTCCGCTGCTGACCTTTCTGTGGCTGCTGCGGGAGGCCCTCCGGCCACCGGCGCCGCTCCTCACCCTGCCATTCGCCGCTCACTGGCCGGAGCCGGTGGAGACCATGGTCTCCCTGCTGCTCCGGCCGCTGGTGTGCCCCGAGGTGCCGAAGGTCTCGCCGGAGCAGCGTCTGGAGGTGCGGTTCTTCGTGCCCGGGGGCCTGGTTTCGAACCTGGACTTCGTGGAGAGCATCTTCGGCAACGCCGGCGACCCCAATCTCCCGGCGAACAACGCGGCGCTCGACGTCGACCACTGGACCGGGCACAGCGGCTGCGTGATCCTGGCGCCCCATCTCACCCGTCTCACCAAGCAGGCGGTCGGCCTGCCGAACCTGAGTCAGGCGAGTGCGGCCCAGCGGGCCGCGGGGATGTGCTGGGCCGACGAGGGCGAACTCTACAACGAGGGCCGGCCCTTCAAGATCACCAGCCGCGGCCTCGACGGCGTGATGGTAACCATCCTGGCCGACAACTATTTCGGCTACTGCAAGAAGGAGATCAAGACCCAGATCGGGTACAGCGCGAACCTGTTCGGCCTGGCCGAGGAGGAGCATGCAGGCGGGACCCTGGCCTTCGCCACGTTCCACCTGGGCGACCGGTTCGTGCCGGAGCAGGTGCGGCTGGTGAGCGCGAACCACCGGCTCGAGGAGGTGCTCGGGCTGCTGGGTTCCAGGGCGACCTTCCACCCCTCGGGCTATGCCACCGACGCCCTCTATCCCGAACTCCACTACATGCCGGAGGACATGGAGATCGACGTCCACCGCCAGGACATCACCTGGGTGAGCCATGGTCTGGAGCAGCACCTCAAGCTGCTCCCCGGCCGGATCTACCTGCATCCGAGCGGCTACAAGATCCGCATGGCCAAGCACGCGGCCGCGCGCGACGGGCCCGGAAGGCGCCTTCGGCCACACGCCGTGCACTGTCTCGGGGGGCGGCAAGTCGGAGATCAGCAAGAGCCTGGTCGACGCGGTGCTGCCGGGGGCGTTCTACGTGGCGACCTTCGAGGACGACATGGCGCTGGTCCAGACAATCTTCGATCGGAACTACGACAACGCCCGCCCGCCCGCCCCACGGGGCGGCAAGCGGCGGGAGCCCGCCCGGCCGATTCTCTCTCCCGATCGCTCGCTCGGCTCGGTGATCAGGCTGCGCACCCCCAATCCCGCCGATTTCACGCCGGAGTACAACGCCTGGCTGGAGAGCATCCCGAACCACGTGCTGGCCCAGGTGTTCGTGATCAAGCGCTTCTACCGGCCGGAGTGGGACGCCGATTGGCGCAGCCATTTCACCGTCGACATCATCAACGGCCACCCCGGGCACGAGCTCAAGTACGAGGGGCGGCGGCTGGTCGCCAACTACCTCCGGATCGG
>CALMOP010000098.1 GCA_937871775.1 uncultured Gemmatimonadota bacterium
CCCGTCGCCCCAGCTTTCGTAACCCAACTGCGCCTTGAAATCGAAGATCCCGCTCCGAAAGGTCCGCCAGAACTTGGAGCGGATCGTCGCGGTGGTCAGAGAGTGGGTCGCCGGAATGCCATCGGGCGGGTGTTTCCCGGCCGGGTCGCTGTACCAGCCCTGGAACGAGAGCCAGCGTCTCGGGGACAGGCGCCATCCGACCGTGACCCAATTCGCGGGCGCCGCGGTGGCAAAACCGGCCACCGTTGGCGTGAAGGACCGGAACGCCACCGGACGGAAGCCATCGGTTCGACCATATCCCCCCTCGAGCCCCACCCAGGGGCGCTCCCACCGCGCGGTCAGCTGCCAGTCGGTCAGGGATTGGGACGACTGGGCCAGCAGCGCCGGCGCGCTGACGATGGAACCCTGCCGCAGGGTCCCCTGCAGGTCGAGTCCAAGCGGGAGCGTGAGACTGCCACTGGCCGCCAGCCAGGTACTGCGACGGTCGCCATCATGCTTCTGGTAGCCCGCCTCGACCTCACCGGCGAACCGGTCGATCGGAGCCCAGCTTCCCCGAGCCTGCAGGTCCCAGGGGGTGATACGGGATCGGTTGAATCCGTGCAGCATCAGGCCCAGCGTCGGACTCCGCCACTCCAGTTCCACCCCGCCCTGGCGGACCTTGTCCGTTACGCCGGAACCATCCCACCGGGTCCGACCCAGGATGCCGTTCACACTCAGTCCCTGGCCGCTTCCCGATGACCGCCAGAAGACCCTCAGCTGCGCGTCATTGCGCTTGCCAGTGGTGCGGAGCTCGAGAGTGTCCTGCAGTGCTATATAGGCCTTCCGGTCCGGGTGCGAGCTGACCAGCTCCGCTTCCACCCCGAACCGCTCATCAGGCACGTACCCCACCTGGGCCCACACGTTGGTGATGTCAAAGTCGCTGGCGTCTCCGGTGGCCGTGGGTGCCACCATCCGCTCGCCACCCAGGCCGAACCCCAGACCCGAGGAATAGCGCTGGTGGAGGAACCCGATGTATCGGGCGATCTGCTTGTCACCCGAGGTGATTCCGACCCGGGAGCCGGGTGCCTGTCGGTCGTGCCGCCGGGTAAACAGGTGCACCCGGAGTCCCCCGGGCCAGCGTTCGATTTCCACCCGCTGGTACAGGCTCAGGGAAAAGAAGGAGGGGTCGACGCCGAGCGAATCCGGACCGATCGGGAGGTAGGGTAATCCGTCCAGCCGGTATTCCACCGAGGACGGGCCCCGGCCACGGTAATCCGGGTATTCGGTGCGACCCAGCCACCCGCCCCGCCACAGGTACACGCCGGGGACCCGCTGCAGCAGGTCCCCCACCGTCTCAGCCATGGCCCAGTCCATGGAATCGCGGGTGAAGATCACTCGGGACATGGCCGGCCTGGGTCCCGCGGTCCCCACCTGTGGGAGAACCGGCAGGCGGGCCTCGGCCTTCGACTGGGCGGCCAGGTACTTCTCGGTGGTATTGACGGTATCCCGCATCAGGGTGTCCGCGGGCAGAGAATCGTAGGGGAGTTGTGCCCGGAGCGGACCCGCCAGCCCCAGCCCACCGAGGACCAGCCACCAGCGCGCCCGCCCGGGCAGGATCACCGGCTCCGTCCGAGCACGAACTCCGAGAACAGTCGCATGCATACCCCGGTCGGACCCTTGGGTCGGGTGACATCCTCCCGGTCGCTGTAGGCGGTGCCGGCGATGTCGAGGTGCACCCACGGGTAGCCCTCCACAAACTCCCGCAGGAACCAGCCGGCCGCGATGCTGCCCGCGGGCCGGCCCCCCGAATTCTTCACGTCGGCGATGTCGGACTTGATCAGGTCGCGATACTCGTCCCAGAGGGGCAGCGGCCAGACCCGCTCGCCGGAACGATCGCCGGCGCGCCGCACCTCTTCCAGCAGACCGTCGTCCGTGCCCATGATGCCCGACACGAAGTTGCCGAGGGCCACGACGACCGCGCCGGTGAGCGTCGCGGCGTCCAGCACACAGGCCGGCTCGAAGCGGCGGGCGTAGGACAGCGCATCGCACAGGATGAGCCGCCCCTCGGCGTCGGTGTTGATAATCTCGATGGTCTTGCCGAAGTGGCTGGTGATGACATCCCCCGGCTTGACCGCGGTTCCGCTGGGCATGTTCTCGACGGTGGGCACCAGGCCAACCACCCGGACCGCCGGCTTGCAGCGGCCCAGCATTTCGAAGGTGCCCAGCACCGCCGCCGCTCCGGACATATCGTACTTCATGTCCTCCATCTTGTCCGCCGGCTTGATGGAGATGCCGCCGGTATCGAACGTGACCCCCTTCCCCACCAGCACCACCGGCTTCCCGCCGGCCCCCGCATGCTCGAGCACGATGAATCGGGGCTCCTCGGCGCTGCCCTGGGCCACCGCCAGCAGCCCACCCATCTGTTCCTTCCGGATCGCCGCGAGATCCAGCACCGTGCACCTCAGGCCATGTCGCTCGGCCAGCGCCACGGCCTGGGCCGCGAGGTACCGCGGAGTGCAGGTGTTTCCGGGCAGCACCTGAAGGCTCCGGGCCAGGCTCTGTCCTCCCCCAATGGCGTCACCGAGGGCGGCGCCGGCCTGATACTCGGCCAGATCGCCATCGACCAGGATTGCGGCAGTCTCCAGGTCCGGTTTGGGGTCTTCCGGCGGCCGCTTCAGCTCCCGGTACGACCATTGGCCGAAGTGCAGCCCCTCCGCGAGCACCTGTCCCGCATCCCGGGGCGCCAGGGAACCACGCGCTTCCGGGGTGAGGTAGAGCGCCAGCGAAGGCGCCCCGGCAGTACCGGCCCGCTTGGCGGCCGCCGCCGCGGCCCGGCGCAGCTGATTCCGGTCGGAATCCTCCGCCTTGCCGACCCCGACCAGCAGCAACCGCTGAGCGGACCCCGGGGGATGCAACAGGACCACCTCGTCCTTCTTGCCCAGGAAGTCCCCCGCCGCGTACAACCGGCCGAGAGCTCCGCCAGTGGCGGCATCGAGCGCGGTCAGGGACGAAGGGAGGCCCTGTTGCGGCACGGCAACGGCCAGAAACGGCGTGGCGTACCCGGCCGGCGCCGCAACCTTGAGAGTCGTGAGGAAGGTCATGAGGAAAGGGGACCGTAGAAGGATGACGAGGCGATGGACATGGTTTCCGGCTTCAGCGTCGGCCTCGGAGCTGCCGGTAAGCGCGATCGGCGGGGCCCACGTAGAGTGCCCGGGGCCGCAGCAGCTTCTCGTCGCGGTACTGCTCCATCACATGGGCGACCCAGCCTGGCATGCGGCTGACGGCGAACACGGCGGTGAACAGATCGGTCG
The DNA here is from genome assembly GCA_937871775.1 of uncultured Gemmatimonadota bacterium. Lineage (GTDB taxonomy): Bacteria > Gemmatimonadota > Gemmatimonadetes > Gemmatimonadales > GWC2-71-9 > JADJOM01. The sequence goes on from CALMOP010000098.1 coordinate 3,291, forward strand.
GGAGTCCCAGCGACCGGTACAGGGGCGCGAGATAGAAATCCACGATCGGGTGCTGCCCCAGCTCGCGGCCGACCACCGTCTCCAGTTCCCGGGCAACCCGGAACAGGGGCCACATGCCGGCTCGCTGACACTGCTGCTCCGCCAGTTGGCGCAGCAGCTCGGTCCGGGGATCGGCACCCTGGTAGACGACGTGACCGAACCCGGCGACCGGTTTCTGCAGCGCCACCCGCTGCCGCACCCAGTCCTCGACCTGCTCGGGGACCCCAATCTCATCCAGCGCCGCCATCACGTTCCGGGTGTGCCAGCCGTGCCGGGGGCCGGCCAGCGCCGACAGCCCGGCCAGCACGCACCCGAACACATCCGCCCCGGTGGCGGCAGTGACCCGCGCGGCGAAGGTGGAGGGATTGAGCTCGTTGTCCGCCCGCACGATCAGGGCGGTATCGAAGGCGCGCGCCGCCTCCGCGACCGGTTCGACCCCAGTGACCATGGCGAGAAAATTCGCGGCCGCGCTGCGGCCCTTGCGGGGGCCGACCGGACGCTGCCCGGACCGCATCCGGTGCCACACCGCCACGATCGTCGGGGTCATACCGAGCAACAGCAGGCCCTGCTGCATGGCCTGCTCCGTCGCGGGAGGAACCGGCACCGCGTGCTCCGCCGCCAGTACCGCCAGGGCGGCCCGAAGCACGGTCATCGGATCCGCGGTCGGCGGAAAGCCCTTCAGGACCTTGAGCAGAGTCGGCGGAAGCTTCTGCCGGTCCCGGAGCTCCGCGGTGAACAGCCGCAATTCGGTGCCCGTCGGCAGCTCGCCGTGCAGCAACAGGTAACTGGTCTCCTCGGCGGTGGACCGTTCCCCCAGTTCCCGGACGTCGTACCCGTGGTAGGCCAGGCGGCCATCCTCGGCGGAGAGCCGACAGACCGAAGACGCCAGCGCAATGACATTGTCGAGACCGCGGACATCGGAAGCAGTTCCGGCGCTCATGGGGACCGGGTGAAGGGAATCGAAGGTTAGTGTTGTCCCGGAGGGGGAGCAACCTGCCCCTCAGCGCGGGGACAGCTTCAGGTATTCTACCTGATAGATCCGGATCAGCTCGAAGAAGTACGACACCGCCAGCGGACCGATCAGGATGCCCAGCAACCCGAAATAGCCGACCCCGCCGATGGCACCGATCAGGGTCACCAGCGGGTGCACCTTGGCGAAGCGGCGGAACACCGCCGGTCGAACCAGCACGTCTACGTTGGCCACCACCACGACCCCGATCGCCGCCAGGCTGATCGCCGCCGCGGTGTTCCCGCCAAGCAACAGAGTCAGCGCCCCAGGAACCCAGACCAGGCCCGACCCGACCACCGGCAGGATGGAGAAGATCACCGTGACCACACCCCAGAAGAGGGCGTTGGGGAGCCCCGTCACCCAGAACCCCAGCCCCACGATCGTCCCCTGGATCACGGCGACGAGTCCGGTCCCGATCACGGTTGAGATGGTGACGTCCCGAAATCGGTCCCGCAGCAGATCGGCGCTCTCCGCCGAGAACGGAACGTAGGGCCGAACCGCCAGCCAGGTCTGCTCCGGCCGGATCAGCAGATAGTAGAGGATGAACACCGCGATCGTCAGGTTCAAGCCGATGAGGGTCGCGTGTCCCAGCAGGCCGAGCGCGGCGGATCCGAGGTTTCGCTTACCACGCGGATGCGGGAAATTGCGCCCCGTCCCGGCATGCCGCGCCGCGACTATCCGCCGCCTACCGGGGTGCGCATGGCGCTCGACAAGATCT
>CALMOP010000099.1 GCA_937871775.1 uncultured Gemmatimonadota bacterium
GCGCGCCAGCGCGACCCGACCGGGAGCGAGTCCCCAGGGGCGGCTTCAGCCGCGAGCACGAGTCACCCATGACCCTGCCTGCCGCGCTCAGTGCCGCCCTCCAGGACCGCTACCGCCTCGACCGCGAACTGGGCCAGGGCGGCATGGCCACCGTCTACCTCGCGCACGACGTCCGGCACCCGAGGCTGGTCGCGGTAAAGGTGCTCCGGCCCGAACTCGGCGCGGTCATTGGGCCGGACCGATTCCTGGCGGAGATCCGGACCACCGCCACGCTGCAGCACCCCCACATCCTCCCCCTGCTCGACAGTGGCCAGGCCGACGGGCTGCTGTACTACGTGATGCCGTTCGTCGAGGGGGAATCGCTTCGCGAGCGGCTGAACCGGGAGCGCCAGCTCCCGGTCGAGGAGGCCGTGCGGATCGCGATCGAGGTGGCGACGGCCATCGACTACGCCCACCGCCACCAGGTCATCCACCGCGACCTCAAGCCCGAGAACATCCTGCTGCAGGACGGCCAGGCGCTGGTGGCCGACTTCGGCATCGCACTGGCGATCAGTACCACTGCCGGGGATCGGCTCACCAGCACCGGCATCTCGGTCGGAACCCCGGCGTACATGAGTCCGGAGCAGGCGGCCGGGGAACGCACCCTCGATTCGCGGAGCGACATCTACGCGCTGGGGTGTGTCCTGTACGAGGCACTGGCGGGCGAGGTGCCGTATCCGGGGCCGACCATCCAGGCGATTACGGCCCGAAAGCTCTCCCAACCGGTGCCGAGCCTCCGGGTCGTCAGGGGAACCGTATCGGCGGGGCTCGAAGAGGTGGTCAGCCGGGCGCTGGCCCGGGTTCCGGCCGACCGCTTCGGCAGCGGCCGCGAGTTGGCCGACGCCCTGCGGGCGGTGGAGCGTCCCGGAGCGACGCCGGTGCCGTCGACGGGGACTCGACGCCTTTCCAGGTTCGTCTCCGGAAGCCGGCTGCCCTGGCTGCTGGCGGGTGCAACGGCTACCGCGGCTGGCGTGCTCGCCGTCCGCAGTGCCGGTTCGCCAGCCGGGAGCGCCAGGCAGGTCGTGAGCCTCACCCTGACGACGCCTGCCAACATGCACCTGACGGCTGAGCGTGAGCCAGACCCGATACGCCTCACCCCGGACGGCAGAACCTTCATCTTCTTGGGGCGTGGCACGAGCGGCCCCCACCTGCTGTATCGACGGGACCTTGCCGACCCCGAGCCGCGGCCGATCCCGGGGACCGAGGATGCGCACGCGCCATTCCTGGCGCCGGACGGCGGATCCGTCGGCTTCTTCAGGCAGGGGCGCCTCTATCGTGTCTCGCTGACCGGAGGTGACCCGAGCGCGGTGGCCGACTCGGCATACGGGGGTGCACTAGGGGGATGGAGCGACGACGGGTGGATCTATTTCGTCTCCCGCCAAAGGATGCTGGTGCGTGTAGCCGAGCGGGGTGGCCGGCCCGAGTCGCTGTATGCGCCCGATGCGGAGGCTAACCGGCTGCTCTACCCATCTCCCCTGCCAGGCGGGCGTGGCCTGCTGTTCACCCAGTGCACTCCCGGATGCAACAACATCTCCCTCCACGCCATGGACCTGCGATCCCGTAAGGCCCGCAAGCTCCTGGATGACGCTGGCCGAGCCTGGTATCTCCCGATCGGCCTCCTGCTCTATCGTCCCGCGGGCTCGGCGGAGATGGCCGCGATCCCGTTCGACCTGGAGCGCCTGGCCACTACTGGTGAGCCGGTCATGGTGCTGGACCATGTCGGTCAGACGCACAGCTCCTCGCAGGCAGATGCTGCCTTCGACGTCCCCGCGACCGGAACGGCGGTCTACCTGCCAGGAGAGGCCGTCGCACTCCGTGCTGTCATGCAGCATCACGGTGACGGCACCGAGTCGCCGCTCTTCGAGGACCGACGCGGATTCCTGTTTCCGCGAGTGTCGCCTGACGGGCGCTCTCTGGCGGTCGAGGTGCACTCGCTGGTCCATTCCACCGTGGACGGCGACATCTGGATCTACGACTTGAAGAGCGGCTCCTCGCGGCGGCTGGCGGGAGAAGGGCATGCGACCCGGCCGGCCTGGTCTCCCGACGGGCGCAGGGTGGCGTTCACCAGCTGGGTGGGTGACAGTACCGGCGTGTATGTCCAGTCCGCCGATGGCGGCCCGGCGATCCGGCTCAAGGATGGAGGCTACCGCATCGACGGCTTCTGCCAGGTGTCGTGGACCCCGGATATGCGCTGGGTGATCGCCTCGCCGTTCTCCGACTCGACCAAACACGACATCCTGGCCCTCTCGACCGACACCTCCCAGCCTCCCCGCGTCATCCGGCAGACGGCGGCCAATGAAGTCCCCGGCCCGGTGTCGCGCGATGGCCGGTGGCTGTCGTATGCGTCGGATGAGACCGGGCGAATGGAGCTCTATCTGCAGGCGATGGCTGGTGGGCCGGGCTGGCCGGTTTCGACCGACGGTGGGGTTGACCCGGTCTGGCCCGGGGGCGGAGCCGAGCTCTACTACCCGTCGGGACAGAACCTCGTCGTGGCCCGGCTCGACCTTGGGGGAGTACCCCGGGTACTCTCACGCCGGCCGCTTCCGTGGCCGGCAATCGAGGAACCAGCCGGGAGCAGCGCGCAATACGACGTCCTGCCGAATGGGGACGTCGTCCTCATTCGGACCCCGGCGTCGGCGCAGGACCCCGTGGTCCTGCTGAACTGGTTCGAGGAGCTGAAGCGGAGGACCGGGCGGTAGGGGACTGCCGCGGGACTACGGGAAGACTGCGGGAAGACAACGGTGAGACTGCGGGAAGACAGCGGTGGACGGCGGGAGCGCTGCGGAGCAGTCGGAGGGGCCGTGGTCTTCCCGTTGTCTCACCGTGGTCTTCCCGTCGTTTCACCGTGGTCTTCCCGCTGTTTCACCGTGGTCTTCCCGTTGTTTCACCGTGGTCTTCCCGCTGTTTCCCCTCCCCTGCCGTGGAGCACCAGCACCCGGCGCTCGGCGTCGAAGCTGACTAGCGCCACCTGTCGCGGGGTGAACCGGAACGTGGTGTCGAGCAGCAGGGCCGGCGGGATCGCGGCCCGGGCGCTGCGGGCCCGCTCCGCCGCCTCCCGCTGGGCCCGCCCGGCAAACAGCCCGGTGTCGGCGTCCGGCACCACGGGCTGGGCAAAGGCCGCCGCGTCGTCATCGGTCGTCTCGCGGCGGGTCACCCGGACCCGGACCCGATGCTCCCCCGCCGGCACCGGGAAATCGCGCAGCACGTGCATGGGCCGATCGTGGCGCAGGCCCCCGCCACGGAACACGGTTTCCCCGATGCTGCGGTCATCCACCTCGACCCGCAGGGCGTAGCTGGCAAAGCCTCCCTCGCATTCCACCCGCTGCCGCATGTGTTCCTCGCGCTGGGCCTGCTCCTCCGCCGAGAGTTGGCGGCACTTCTCGATGCGCTCGGGGCGGGCGCTCCACGACAGCCGCAGCCGCGCCCCATCCTCCGGGTGATACGCCAGCGACGCGGCCGAGGTGTAGGCCAGCAGTCCCAGGCCGGCGGCGGAGGCGGCGGCGGCGGCGAGTAGCCGGGTCAGGTTCACTTGGCGGCCTCCTCCAGGGGAACCGGCTCACACTCGGTGTCGAGGTCGGGGTTCGACTCTGGTTCCGGAACCGGCGCGGCCGGAAGCTGCCGGGTGAACCGCTCGAACGCCGCCACCGTTTCAGCCAGAGCTCCCGGCGCCAGGGTCGCGAGGCCGACCCGGCGGCGGTCCACGCGAGACTGCAGCTCCGCCTCCCGGCCATTGAGGAGTCGCTGCCGCAGCCACCTGGGACCCTCGCGGCTGCTGCAATCGCGGGGTGGGCACCCGCCCACCATGACGCCGGGCGCGCCGCTGCGGAGAAAGAACTCGATCACCGAGGAATGCAGGTTGCCGATGCAGGACACCAGGTGGACATGGGCGCCGCGGGCCTGCAACGCGGCGCGATGGGCCGCCGGTGCCTGGGCGCAGCAGATGGCAATGGTCGGCACCGCGCCACCCCGGGCCAGTGCCGGCAGGGTGACCTCCCGCAACCCGGTCAGCTGGTCCCGCCCGGTTCGGCCCGTGGGTCCCACCCCCATGGGCGCACACGAGCCGGCGCAGATGCCACAGCTCACGCAGCGCGAGGCATTCACCGCCGCCACCAGCGTGGGGCTGCCATCGTCCCGCCCCACCATGGTGATTGCTTCCCAGGGACAGTCCTGGGGACACTGGTTGCAGCCGGTGCAGAGACGGGGGTCCACGGTACTGGGCGCCCAGCGCGCCTCGCGGGGGTGGCGGGTGAATCGCGGCACCAGCAGTGCCAGCAGGCTCAGCAGGAGTCCAGCGCTCCACGCCGCGCCGGCCGGCAGCCGCTCCGAGAGCGGGAGCCACCACGCCACCACCAGGTCGGTCGGCGTTGACGGGGCCAGGCGCAGCGGGTCAGCGGCAGGGCCGAGCGGGGCGGGGAGCAGCACCGAGGCGAGGGTCAACAGACCGATGATGGCCCACAGCAGGCGTCGCGGCGGCAGCAGCGCCGGGCGGGCCAGCCGGGACACGTGCAGCCAGAGCCCGATGCCCAGCCCCAGCGGCAGCGCGATATGGATGAAGAGGTTGACGAAGAAGAATGCGCTCGGGACCGGTCCATCGCCGGCAAAGATGCGGCTGAGCGGCTCGGAGAACAGCGGCAGCACATCGAAGAGCCGGGCCCCTTCCAGCGCCAGCCGCTCGCCGAAGCTGTCCCAGGCCATCACGAAGCCGGTCCAGGCACAGATCAGTCCGGCGGCGAACAGGCTCAGGCCGGAGACCCATGCCAGGGTGCGGGGTCCCCAGCTTCGGTCCTGGGCGAACATGCGGAAGGCATGCAGCGCCGCGGCAATCACGAACAGGTCGGAGCCGTAGCGATGCAGGGTGCGCATCCAGCCGCCGAGCCACGGGTCGGCGGCGAGGCGCGCCACCGAGGCGGCGGGAGCGCCCACTCTATAGTAGAGGACCAGGTACAACCCGGTTCCCAGCAGGACCAGCAGCATGGCGACCGCCACCGTGCCGGCCTGATGGATCGGGTTCCGCTCCCACCCGTACACCCTGTTCAGGACCGCATCCAGGCCGGCAAGGACCCCACGGAACCACCGCTTGAGCAGGCGCATATTGACGGTCCGGGCATTTTATCATATGATCATGACATTAGCAAGATTACTTCATTGCGCCCTCAATACATATGGCTCGGCAGTACCGCCCCAGGCCCTCGAGCCGCGCCAGCTGAGCGTTCGCATTCGACCTCGGAGAGGAGGATCCGCATGTCATCGCCGCCCAATCCCCACCCGGAATCCGTGGAGCGACCGCCGCTGGGACAGCGGCTGTTCGACAACGTCTTTCTGCTGCTCGGGCTGGGTCTGCTGATCATGTTCGTGGTGTATACCGGCTGGGGGGTGTGGGAACTCCTCACGATGCCGAAGGCCACCCTTCCCTGAGAGGTCGTGATGCTCACCAAAGTTCATACCGGACTCGACCCGGTGCCGGGGATCTGGTGGAGGCCGGCGCACCAGGCGGAGAAGATCTGGGTCGCCATCGCGTTCGGCTGGTGCATGGTGCTGTTCGCGATGATGCCCTTGTGGCACTACCGCGGCGGCCAGAACCCGTCTGGCGTCCGGCGCCGGGTGGAACCACAGGCGTACTACAACCGGGTGATGGCCTTCACCAAGCAGTACAAGGTCGGCGAAGACCGGGGCCTGCCGATCGTGCAGCCGCCCCCCGGGGCCGATGTCTATCTCATCGGCCTCACCTTCCAGTGGTACCCGATTCTGAAGCTGGAGCGCGGCAAGGAGTACACGCTGCACCTGTCGTCGCTGGACGTGAACCACGGCTTCTCGCTGTTTCCGCTGAGCGTCAACTTCCAGGTGGTGCCGGGCTACGACTACGGCCTGCGGGTTACCCCGACGGCGGCCGGGGACTTCCGCATCATCTGCAATGAATTCTGCGGCATCGGCCATCACACCATGGTCGGCCGGATCATCGTGGTCGACGAGGCGGGAGTGCCGGTGGTCGACAACGCCGCGGCCGAGATCCAGTCAGGAGGTGCCCCATGACCGCGCCCGCGGCAGCCTCGTTCCGAATCTGTCCCGCGACCGGCCGCACCATCCACCTGCAGGCAGAGCAACTCGTCAAGGCCAACGCAGTGGTGGCGGTGGTGTCGCTGCTGGTCGGCGTCATCGCCGCGCTGCTGCTGGTGCTGACCCGCTGGCAGGCGGTGCACCTGCTGTCGGCGATATGGTACTACCGGTTGCTCGGCGTGCACGGCATGAACATGCTGATCTTCTTCATCATCTACTTCGAAATGGCGGTGCTGTGGTTCGCCGCCACGGCGCTGCTCAACGCCCGGCCGGCGGCCCCCCGATTCGGATGGTTCAACCTCGGGCTGATGCTGCTCGGGACACTGCTGGTCGAGTGGGCCCAATGGAGCGGTCACGCCGACGTGCTGTTCACCTCGTATCCGCCGCTCAAGGCCCACCCGCTGTACTACCTGGGCATCATCCTGTTCGCGGTCGGCGCCCTGCTGGTGGTGGGCCAGTTCTTCGCGACGCTGGTGATCGCCAAGCGGGAGAAGACCTACACCGGCTCGATGCCGCTGGTGGTGTACGGCGCCATGACCGCGGCCATCATCGCGGTGATCACGCTGGTGCACGGGGCCCTGGTGTACATCCCGACCTTCCTGTGGTCGGTGGGGCTGATCCCCATGATCGATCCCGAGCTGTACCGCATGCTCTGGTGGGCCCTGGGCCACTCCTCGCAGCAGATCAACGTGGCCGCCATGGTGGCCATCTGGTACATGCTGGGGGCGCTCACGGTCGGGGCGGTGGTGCTGAACGAGAAGGTCAGCCGCTCGGCCTTCGTGCTCTACATCCTGTTCATTTCCATGGCCTCGGCGCACCACCTGCTGGTGGATCCCGGATTCAGCTCCGCCTGGAAGATCGTGAACACCTCGTACTTCATGTACATGGCGGTGCTGGCGTCGATGGTCCACGGCTTCACCGTGCCGGCCGGCATGGAGCTGGGCATGCGGCTGCGCGGGTTCACCGACGGACTGTTCGGCTGGCTGCGGCGGGCCCCCTGGGGCGATCCCGGCTTCTCCTCACTGGTGCTCTCGGTGGTGGTATTCGGGTTCGTCGGCGGGATCACCGGGGTGACGCTGGGCACCGAGCAGATCAACATCATCGCGCACAACACCCTGCGGATCCCGGGGCACTTCCATTCCACCGTGGTGAGCGGCACCGCGCTCTCCTTCATGGGCGCGACCTACTACCTGCTGCCGCTGATTTTCCGGCGCAAGGTGGCGTTCTGGAAGCTCGCCAAGGTCCAGCCCTACCTGTTCGCCGGCGGGCTGCTGTTGCTGGTCATGGGCATGACCTTCGCCGGCAGCTTCGGGGTGCCGCGGCGTCACTGGGACATCTCGTTCTCGCAGGCGCC
>CALMOP010000100.1 GCA_937871775.1 uncultured Gemmatimonadota bacterium
CGTCCACTTCCTCCGGAGAGCGTGCATCTACAGCTGGGGGCCGCTCGGGGGCACGGATCACCCCGAGGAGGCCGCCCTGCTCCCGGGACGCTCGCAAGACACCCGCAAGCTCACGTCCACCCCCTGAGCGCCCGCACGAAATCGTGCAGCACCAGGAATTTTTCGTAGAGAATCACGCCCTTCCGCTTCCGCCCGAACTCCGCAAAGAGCTCCCGCAGCCGCCCCCGCCGGGTGACATAGAACCGGAAGGTCTCGGCGAAGTCCTCCTGGGGGTGCTTGGCCGCGTAGGCGCTGACATGATCCACCGGGTTGATAGCCACCCGGCGGCGCTGGAAGTAGACCCAGGTATCGTCCATGCCGCGGTAGACCTTGTCGACCTCGCCGAAGGTGCGCCGGAAGCGCGGGGTGCGGGTCCAGGCCCAGTGATGATAAAGGAAACTGTGCCCCAGCTCATGACACAGCAGCCCCACCAGCAGGGTCCAGGGGATCTCGTCCCGGCGGCGCTTGCCCACCACGTACCGCTGCTCGATCTCGACGATCTTGGCGTGCCGGGGGTCGACCCCGGAGATCCCCGGCCGGAGCAGCACCCGGTAGTCCCAGTCACGGATCCGGGAGACCAGCAGCAGCCGGCGCACCCGGGTCAGGGCCCTCGGGATCAGGTCCCGCCCGGTGGCGTCGTGGCCGCACCAGGGACAGGCGTTCATCCAGTCATCGACCCCGCGGCCACATCGGGGACAGTCCCCTTCGAACCGGGCGTCCTCGTTCCACGACTGGGGCTTGCCGCACCAGGGACAGTGCGACATCGGGTACTGAACCCGGCCGCCGCAACCCCAGTCGCACCGGGCGTCCAGCCGGAAGCCCTTGGGGGCCCGGAGCGGCTCCTCGCTGGAGTGCCCTTCCTCATAGATGTCCGCCCCGCACCAGGGACAGCACGAGAACCGGTCCGACACGATCCAGCCGCACCGGTAGCACTCGGCCCCGGTGAAGTGGTGGGTATCACCCCAGCGCTGCTGCCGACTGCACTTCGGGCAGTACCGCCAGTAGGGCTTGAGCTCCTCGCGACAGGTGCTGCAGCGGGTCTCCGGGGTGGGGTACGGCTCGCGCCGCTTACGCCGGGGCACGGGCCGCCGCCTCGTCGACCAGGCGCTCGATGAAGTCGTGGTATTTCATGCCTGCCTTCAACGCCGCGTTAGCCATGTCGTGGCCGTAGGAAATGAACGGGTTGGCGTTGGCCTCGATGAACCAGATCTCGCCCGAGGCCGTGAGCCGCACATCCATGCGGGCGTAGTCCCGCAGCCAGAACGCCCGACACGCGGTGCGGCAGATCTCCTCCAGCCGGGCCCGGGTCCGGGCGGCGATCCGGCGGGCAAACAGGTTGCGAATCCCCTTCCGCTCCCGATAGCCTTCGTCCCACTTGGCGCTGCGGGTGGCGATCCGCTCCTCGGGCCGGGTCACCCGCTTGTCGAACACCAGCTCGGTGAGTGGCAGCAGCTCCACCGTCTCCCCATTGCCGATCAGGCTGGCGTACAGCTCCCGCCCCTCCACGTACTCCTCCGCGATCGCCGCCTGGGCGAACCGCTCGTGCACGAAGGCCACCCGCTCGGCCAGCCCTTCCTGGTCCTTCACCAGCGACGCCTGGGCGATGCCCTGGGAGGCGTCCGACATCAGCGGCTTGATGATGAGCGGAAAGTTCAGATCAGGCGCCCGCTGCGCCGGCTCCCCCACCCGATAGGTCACGAATTCCGGCACCCGGATCCCGTGCCACGCCAGCACCTTCTTGCTCATCGCCTTGTTGCGGGTCACCAGCAGGCCCAGCGGGGTGGACCCGGTGTAGCGCCAGCCCCCCGCCTCCAGGAAGGCGGGAAACAGATAGTCCAGGTTGGCGTCCCCCCGGAACGATTCGGCCGCGTTGAATACCAGGTCGGGCCCGAACTCGCCGAGCCGCTCCAGCAGGGCGCCGAAGTCGTCCCGGGCCCCGACCAGCTGCACCTCGTGGCCATGCTCCCGCAGCGCATTGGCCACCTGGTACTCCATCTCCGGCTCGGCCTCCTGCCACCGCGCCACTTCCTTCTCCATCTGGCGCTCATGCTCGAGCGGGCCCCAGCTGGCGTAGGGGGAGTCGAAGACGACCGCAATCTTCACGAGGCGCGCTGGGTTCGGGAAACCGGCGGGCCGGGAACCGCCCGACCGACCGCAGAGCTTAGCGGTGACCGGCCCGGTCAGCAACGGCAGCCCGCCGGACCGCCCCGGCGAGGCGCGGGCTGGCGTTGGCGGGGTGGCAAGCGCTCCGCGACCCTGGATCCTGAGCCGGAACATGGGTCGTCCCTCGGCTCCCTAGCGGGAATCCGCGACCGCCGCTATCACTCCTCCACCCTCTTCACTCTCCCTTGACGCTCGGAGCCACTCCATGTCCGTGGGCGCCAGCTTCCTCGAACAGGTGAACTTCGCCTTCGATCGGGCCGCCGGATTCACCAAGCACGACCCCACCCTGCTGGCCAACATCAAGTCCTGCAAGAGCGTCTACTACACCACCTTTCCCATCAAGCGGGACGACGGCAGCATCGAGGTGATCCACGCCTGGCGGGCCGAACACAGCCACCACAAGCTGCCCTGCAAGGGCGGCATCCGCTACGCTCCTGACGTGGACGACGGCGAGATCCAGGCCCTCGCCGCCCTGATGACCTACAAGTGCGCCCTGGTGGACGTGCCGTTCGGCGGAGCCAAGGGCGGGATCCGGATCAACGCCAAGAAGTACTCGGTCGCCGAGCTGGAGCGGATCACTCGCCGCTTCGTGTTCGAGCTGGTCCGCAAGAACTTCATCGGCCCCGGTCTGGACGTGCCGGCGCCGGACGTGGGCACCGGGCCCCGGGAGATGGCCTGGATCGCCGACACCTACCTGCAGCTCCGCCCGGGCGAACTCGATGCCATGGCCTGCGTCACCGCCAAGCCGGTGAGCCAGGGCGGGATCCGGGGTCGGGTCGAGGCCACCGGGCGGGGCGTCTTCTACGGAGTCCGGGAGGCCTGCCGCAACGCCGCCGACATGAAGCGCCTCGGGCTCAGCACCGGGCTGGAAGGCAAGCGGGTGGTGGTCCAGGGACTGGGCAACGTCGGCTACCACGCCGCCAAGTTCTTCCAGGAGAGCGGGGCGCTGGTGGTGGGTCTGTCGGAATCCGAAGGTGCCATCGCCAACCCCAAGGGCCTCGATATCGAGCAGGTCATGGCCCACCGCAAGGAACGCGGCGGCATCCCGGACTTCCCCGGCGCCACCAATCTGCCCCACCGGGAAGCGGCCCTGGAGCTGCCCTGCGACATTCTGATTCCCGCCGCGCTGGAACGACAGATCTCGGCGGAGAACGCGCCCCGGGTCCAGGCCAGGATGGTGGTCGAGGCCGCCAACGGCCCCACGACCCAGGAAGCCGACGCCATCCTGGCCCAGCGCGGCGTCCTGGTGATCCCCGACGCCTACATCAACGCCGGCGGGGTGACCGTCTCCTACTTCGAGTGGGTCAAGAACCTGGGCCACGTCCGCTTCGGGCGCA
>CALMOP010000101.1 GCA_937871775.1 uncultured Gemmatimonadota bacterium
TGCGTGGTGCGTGGTGCGTGCCGAGTGCCAACCGTGCCTGTGCATTGAATCGTTCCATGCCGCCGGCCCCTTCACAATCTGGCACTGGGTGCCCCACCCGAACGGGGTGGGAGATTAGGCCACGCTTCCGCAGTCTCCGGGGCGGCGCTCATGGCGCCGGCGGGGCTGGGCGCGCTTATCTTCCATGAGAGGGATGGGTGGGTCGCCGCGACCGGCCCACTCCGACACCCCCCATTCTGGTGGAGTTGATGATGGCTGCTTGCACCACCCGTGCTTGCCTCTGGCTGTCCCTCCTCCTGCTCCCCTCATCACTCCCAGCTCAGACCCTGACCCCGGTCGATCGAAACAAGGGGCTGGTGATGCTGCAGACCGTCAAGCAGGATCTCCAGCTGGCCTATTTCGATCCTCAGTTCGGAGGGCTGGATCTCCAGGCCGCCTATGACACCGCCATCGCGCGGGTCCAGCGGGCGACCTACACCGGCGAGATGCTGTCGGCCATCGCCCAGGTGGCTCTGGAGCTGCACGATTCGCACACCCGGTTCCTTCCCGGCCGCTCCGACCTGGTGGTCGACTACGGCTGGGACATGGCCATGGTCGGGGACACCTGCCGAGTGGTGGGCATCGGACGGCGCAGCATGGCTCGGGCCCGGGAGGTGAAGCTGGGCTCCGCGGTGCTGATGGTGGAACGGTTTCAGCCCACCGCCGCCAGTATCAGCCTGATCGAATACATCCTGACCGAGCTGGCCCCCCGCCCATCGCTGCATCTGGTCCTGGTGCCCCCGGGCGACACGGCCCGGAAGCTGATCCTGGAAGCCCGGGTCACCGCGGGGCTGCCGCTGCGCCGGACCTTCGAGACGGCTGAATACTGGCAGGGGCATCATCTCGCGCCGATGGAACACGATACCGGCTCGGTGGCGGTGCCGGTGGGAGAGGCGGTGCTGTACTGGCGCCTGACCGAATTCCCCGCCAAGGACAAGGAACTCGACAAGGTCTACGACCAGGCCCGCACCCGGAAGACCCTGGTGCTCGATCTGCGGGACAACCCGGGGGGGTCCGAGGCCGCCTATCTGAAGCTGATCGGCGGCCTGTTCGAGGAAGACGTCTACGTGGCGCGGTTCGAGGGCCGCGGCACCGCCCGGGACCTGGTCGCTCCCGGTCGGGGAAGCCGGCAGGTCGGTGGTCAGATCCTGGTGCTGGTCAACCGGCGGACCGCGTCGGGCGCCGAGCTCATCGCCCGGACCCTGCAGCTCACCGGCCGGGGTCTGGTGATCGGCGACAGCACGGCGGGGCAGGTGCGTCAGGCCCGGCTGTTCCGGCACCGGGGTGGCCCGGGCGCCTCCTCATCCTATGCCACGGTTGTCTCGGTCGGCGATGTCATCATGCCGGATGGAGTCTCGCTGGAAGGCACCGGCGTAGGGCCCGACGAGATCGAGCTGCCAAGCGGTCCGGATCTGGCCGCCGGCCGGGATCCGGTGCTGGCTCATGCCCTCGAACGCGCCGGCGCGCTGGTCACGCCCGAGGCGGCTGCCAAGCTGGGCCACAAGGCCGACGCGGAATGACAACCGGGGCTGGCGCTCCGTGAGCGAACCGCCGGGCCTGTGGTCGGCCACGGCGCCCAGGATCGATGTGCCGGTGGGCCAGACGCTGCCGTCCGAGGTGGAGGTCGCGATCATCGGTGGCGGGTACACCGGACTGGCGGCGGCACGGGCCATGGCGCGGGGCGGGGCCCGGGTGGCCGTGCTGGAGCGGAGCACGATCGGCGCCGGCGCCAGCAACCGCAATGGCGGCATGGTGCTGCCCGGGTTCAAGGCGGATCTGGGCCGCGTGGTGCGGCGGCACGGTCGAGCCACGGCCCGGGCGCTGTTCGAGGAGTCGCTCGAGGCGATCCGGTTCGTCGCCCGGCTGATCGCGGAGGAGACCATCGACTGCGACTGGCGCCGGTCGGGACATCTGACGCTCGCCGCGAAGCCCTCCCACCTGTCCCGGCTCCGCTCGGAGCAGCAGCTGCTGGCGCGCGAATTCGGGTATCAGACCACCCTGCTCGGCCCCACCGAGGTCCGCACCGAGATCGGCTCCCACCACTACGCCGGTGGCCTGCTCGACCCCGAGGCCGGCGCCCTGCAGCCGGCAGCCTTCGTGGACGGCCTGGCCGTTGCGGCCTGCCGCGCGGGAGCCCTGCTGCTGGAGCAGGTTGAGGTCCTGGCGGTCCGCGGCGGCCCCGGCGCTTTCCGACTCGAGACCAGCCGCGGAGCCGTGGCTGCACGGCGGGTGGTGGTGGCGACCAACGGCTACCACGGCCGCCTGGTGCCATGGCTGGCGTCACGCATCGTGCCGGTCGGCAGTTTCATCATCGCGACCGAACCGCTCGCCCCGGGGCTCCGGGCCCGGCTGATTCCCCATAACCGCACCTTGTCGGATACCTGGAACCTGCTCCACTATTTCCGGTTCTCCCCCGATGGGCGGATGGTCTTCGGGGGTCGGGCCGGGTTCACCCCGGGGGCGGTACGACGCAGCGCTACCTTGCTCCGGCGGGCGATGGTGCAGGTCTTTCCCGAACTGTCCGGGACGACGGTCACATACGCCTGGGGGGGAACCCTGGGTTTCACCCTGGACCAGCTGCCCCACGTCGGGGAATGGCAGGGCATCGCCTACGCGCTCGGGTATTGCGGTCACGGGGTGGCCTTCTCCACCTGGCTGGGCGACCGATTGGGGCAGGTGCTGTTGGGCGCCGCGCCGTGGCCGGCTCTGGCGGCGATCCCGTTTCCCGCCATCCCGTTCTACCGGGGGCGGCCATGGTTTCTGCCGTTCGCCGGCGCATATTACGGGCTGCGGGATCGGTTGTCGTAGGATCAACCATTGGTCAGGCTTTGCGGACCCGGCAACACGCTCGCCAACCTCAGTCACGGGCGCGCACATTCGATGAACAGGGCCCACCGCCTCACCCAGATCCTGATGCTGGGAGCAGCCCTGGAAGCTGCCGCTGGTTTCGGATTGCTGGTCAATCCGTCCGCCGGTTGCTGTCATGGTCTTCGGATCCCCCTTGGTGGAACCGGAGCTGATTGTCGCTCGCCTGGCAGGCGGAGGGTTGTTGGCGCTGGGGGTTGCCTGCTGGTTCGCCCGCGCAACACCCTCAGCTCCCGCCGGCCTTGGAGTCGCGTGGGCGTTCCTGGCCTATAATGTCGTCGCGACTGTCACACTGGCGGTCGCACAGGTCAATGCGACCACTGGCGGAGCGCTGCTGCTGGGTGCCGCTGTACTCCACGGCGTCCACCGGGTCAATGCCCACGTCGACTGTGACCGCCATTGCCAGCGACCTTGCGATCCCAGCTCCCGGACTGTCGTTTCCCACAGGGTCGTCCCCAGCGCCGGGCACCTTCACCCTCTTTCAATGCGGAGCGTCTCATGGCGGAAAGTGTCTACAAAGTCATCGAGCTGATCGGCACCAGCACCGAGTCCTGGGAAAAGGCCGCGGCCGTCGCCGTGACTCGCGCCTCCAAAACACTTCGCGACCTCCGCATAGCGGAAGTCGCGGAATTGGACATGCAGTTGAAGGACGGGAAGGTCGAGTTTTATCGCGCCAGGCTTCGGGTGTCCTTCAAGTTCGCCGCCGGGCGGTAGCGGCGCGACCCAACCGCATGAAGCGGCCAGGGTGTGGCCACCGGGTGCGCTTGCAGGTCGTGCAGTAACGCACACTCGCCACAACGGTATGGATGGCTGCGGACCGCCACGCGGCGTCTCGGCTCTGGCACGGCTCGCCGTCGCGGCGTATGGTTCCCGGACTGAGTACTGAGTAC
>CALMOP010000102.1 GCA_937871775.1 uncultured Gemmatimonadota bacterium
CGCCCCACCCCCCGCTCCGAAGGCCTCGCCCGACAGCTGAACGAGATCGCCCTCACAGCCGAGCGGGACAGCCTGCGCCAGGAAGTCGCGGCGAACGGCAAGCTCCTGGCCGACATCCAGGCCGAACTGGCGACCGTGACGCCGCCGCCGGCCAGGGGCACCGTCGAGTCCCCGAGTCTGGAGGTCACCTCGGACCAGCGCACCTACACCCTCGGCCAGGTGCATCAGATCACCGCCCGGCTCAAGGCGGCGGCGTCCAACCTGGCGGCCAGCGAGCGCCGGGCCCGCCGTCTGAGCCAGGCGGTCGACAGCCTGCATCAGGGATATGACGAGGCCCGAGCGACGATCGTCACCCTGGTCGCGGCCGTGGACAGTCAGCGCACAACCATCGAGGGCCTCAATACCCGGGTGGAGGACCTGGTCGTCCGGACCGAGATCCTGACCGACAGCGTCTACCGGCTGACCGACGCCCAGAACACGGCCTTCTACGTGATCGGGACCCGCAGGGAACTGGTCGCCCGGGGAGTGCTGGTTGAGGCGGGCCACCGGTCGGTGCCGTTCATCGGGCGCCGCGGCGTCCAGCCGGCCCGGGATCTGCCGCTCAAGGAGTTCACGTCCATCGACCGGAGTGCGGTCCGGGAGATTCCGCTCCCCGATCCGGAGCGGACCTACCGGATCGTCTCCGGCCAGAACCTGAGCCATCTCCCGGCGACCTCGGACCGGGCCGACGCCGTCCGGGGTGCGATCACCATTGCTTCGCCGCAAGAGTTCTGGGAGCCGTCGAAGTACCTGATCGTCGTCGAGCGGTAGGCGGAAGGGGGCGAACGTAGGGGCGGAGCATCGCTCCGCCCCTACCACACCCCCTACCGCCGCTTCGTGCCCCGCCGCGGCTCCGCCACCAGCGGGTCGTCGGGCCAGTCGTGTCGGGGGTAGCGGCCCTTGAGCTCCTTCCGGACCTCGAAGTAGCTCCGGGCCCAGAAGCCGGCGAGATCCTGGGTCACCTGGACCGGGCGGCGGGCCGGCGACAGCAGGTGCAGGGTCACCAGCACCGCCCCGCCGCCGATTCTCGGGGTGGCGCGGAGCCCGAACAGCTCCTGCAGCCGCACCGCGAGCACTGGGGCAGCCGGATCGCGGTAATCGATCCGGATCCGGGATCCGCTGGGCACGGCCAGATGGGTCGGCGCCAGTTCATCGAGCCGGCGCCGTCGGTCCCAGTCGAGCGGAGCCAGGAGCGCCTGGCCGAGGTCGATGCGCCGCAGGTCGTCCCGCCGGCGAACCGACCCCAGCCAGGGTCCGAGCCATTGGTCCAGGGTCTCCAGCAGGGGGGCGTCCGAAACGTCCGGCCACGCGGCCGGCTCCAGCTGGTGGACGAAGGCCAACCGGCTTCGCAGCGCGCTGCTGTCGTCATCCCACCCCAGCAGCTCGATGCCAGTCTTCCGAACCAGCGTGAGGACCGCCTCCCGCACCGCACCGGCATCGGGGTCGCCGATGGGCACCTCGCCCAGCACCAGGGCGCCGAGCCTGGTCTGTCGCGCCGCGACGAGAGTTCCAGCCGGCTCCCGCCACTCGAGCACGGTTTCGGTGACGATCTGATCGCGGTAGACCTCCCGCAGGTCGGCGAGGCCCAGGGGAGCGGCCAGCCAGACCCGGCTCTCGCGCGGATCACCGTCCAGCTCCGCCGCGACCACACAGTCGAGGTGCAGCAGGGCCGGTGAGTCCACCCTGACTCCCTGGCCATTGCGGAGCAGGAACCTTCCTGCCTGGCCCGGGCGCCGCAGCGCCACTCGATCCGGATAGGCGAGGGAGAGCAGCAGCCCGGGGTCGACGTCCGCCGATCGACCGGGGTGCGCCGGGAGACCGCCCACCGCCCGCGCCCATTCCCCTGCCACCTCCCGCAGACGGCGCAGCGCGGCGCGATCCACCTCATGCCCCTGAAACAGCGACGGGACCGAGGACTCCGCCAGCAGCTCGAGACGGAGTCGGATGTCGGCATCGGGCGGCCCCCCCGGCCGGTGGAGGCAGTCCCGCTCCTCCAGCACTGCGGCCAGCCGGGCGGCCTGCGGCAAGGCGCCCATGGACTGGCCGCGGAGCAGCAGATGCGCCAGCCGGGGGTGGGCGCCGACCTCCGCCATCGCCCGGCCGTGGGCCGTGGCCCGCCCGCCTTCATCCAGCGCGCCGAGCTGAGTGAGCAGGCTCCGGGCCTCCTTGAGCGCCGCCGCCGGCGGCTGATCCAGCCAGGCCAGCTCCGCCGGGTCGGAGACGCCCCGGATCGCAAGCTCCAGCGCCAGCGGAGCCAGGTCCGCCTCGAGGATCTCCGGGGTCGCGCGGGGAACCAGGGTGGCGTCCTCCGAAGCGTGCCACAAGCGATAGCATACCCCTGGCGCCGTTCGGCCGGCGCGACCGCGTCGCTGGTCGGCGGACGCCCGGGAGACGCGGACCGTCGCCAGCCGGGTCATCCCGGTGCGAGGAGAGAACCGGGGGACCCGCGCCATCCCGGAATCGACGACCACCCGAATCCCCTCGATGGTCAGGCTGGATTCCGCGATGGACGTCGCCAGGATCACCTTGCGGGTACCGGGGGGCGCCGGGGTCAGGGCGGCATCCTGCGCGGTCTGGGGAAGGGTCCCGTACAGCGGGTGGACCGCGACGGGAGCGCTCGGGTCGACGGCGGCCAGCGCTTGCTGCAGCCGATCGGCGGCCCAGCGGATTTCCCGCTGGCCGGGGAGAAATGCCAGGATGTCACCCGCGGTTTCCGGCAGCGCCTGTCGAATGGCCGCGACCACCGCGGCGTCGAGTGGCAGCCCAACCCGGGGCGGGAGATGCCGGGTGTCGACGGGAAAGCTCCGGCCCGGCGCGGTGATCCTCGGGGCGTCCCCGAGCAGCCGGGCGATGGCCTCTCCATCCAGCGCGGCAGACATGACCAGCAGGCGAAGGTCGGGACGCAGCAGGGTCCGGCCCTGGAGACAGAGCGCCAGCCCCAGATCGGCATGCACGCTCCGCTCATGGAATTCGTCGAAGATCACCAACCCGACCCCCTCCAGCGCGGGGTCATGCTGCAGCATCCGGGTCAGGATCCCCTCCGTGACCACCTCAATCCGGGTCGCGGCGGAGACCGCACTTTCCCCTCGGATGCGGAAGCCAACGGTGTGGCCCAGCGGTTGGTCGAGCAGCCGCGCCATCCTCCGCGCGGCGGCTCGCGCGGCCAGCCGGCGCGGTTCCAGCAGCAGGATGCGGCGCCGGAGCAGCCACGGCTCGGGCAGCAGGGTCAGCGGGACCAGCGTGGTCTTGCCGGCGCCGGGGGGCGCCTCGAGGACGGCTACACCTGCCTGGGCCAGGGCGTTCGCCAGAGCCGGGAGGTGGGAGGAAACGGGGAGTTCGGGGAGCACACCTAAGGCTAAGAGCGGAGTCCCGCCCAGGGCCAGACCGCCGGCTTGCTGGCGGCCGCGACCGGCACGATCTTCTCCCGGGAGGTTGCCGGCCTACGCCGTTGGAGGGAGCACATGTCCGTCGCTGAGAGTCCGGTCCCCGATCGTCCTCACCGGGAACACATCGACGTCTTCGGGCTGACCCACCCCGGGCGGGTGCGGTCGGAGAATCAGGACCAGTTCCTCATCGCCAGCGTCCACAAGTCGATGCGGGTGGTGCAGGCCAGCATACCCAGGGAACCGATGGGCGATCTCCTGGGGCCGTCCTACGGTCATGTGCTCCTGGTGGCGGACGGGGTGGGAGGCAACCCGGGCGGCCGGGCCGCCAGCGGCACCGCCCTGAACGCGATCGTCGATTACGTGCTCCGGGCGATGGACCTGTACGTCGAATTTGACGCGGCCCTGGTGCCGGAGTTCGTGTCCCGGCTGCGGCGCTCGATGGAACACAGCCACGAAGCGGTCCGGCTGGCGGGGCAGGCCGACGAGGACCAGGAGGGAATGGCCACCACCCTGACGATGGTGTACCTCCGGTGGCCGCGCGCTTTCATCGTGCACGTTGGAGACTGCCGGGGGTACCGCCTGCGGGGCGGCCAGCTGGAGCTGCTGACCAAGGACCAGACCATGGCGCAGGCCATGGTGGATGCGGGCGCGCTCTCCCCGGCCCAGGCCGAGCAGAGCACCCTGCGGCACATCCTGTACAGCGCGCTGGGAGCCTCCCGCGCCGAGCCGTACATCGTGACC
>CALMOP010000103.1 GCA_937871775.1 uncultured Gemmatimonadota bacterium
GGCCGGTGCCGCGGAGCGGCTGTCCCAGACCATGCACGGTATGCCTCCGGCACCGGCTCCGGCGCGGCCGGCCCCGAGCAGCGGTAACATGGCCACGTTCATGGTGCGGAGCGGGGCGCTCAAGGGCCAGCGGCTGACGGTCCGGGTGCCCATCGTGAACATCGGGCGAGCCGAGTACAACGACCTGATGATTCCCGATGACAGTGTCAGCGGATCCCACGCCAAGCTGCAACGCCGCGAGGGGGTCTGGGTGCTGGTGGACAACGGGTCCACCAACGGGACCTGGGTGGATGGGGAGCGGATTCAGGGCGAGGTTCCCCTGGGACCCGGCACCATCGTCCGTTTCGGCGAGGTATCGGTGTTGTTCGAGCCGACGGACGATCACCTGGGCACCGAGAGCGGATCCGGCACCAAGGTGATGGGCGCCCTCCGGCCGCCGGCCGAGATGCGGCCGGCGGCAGCGGTTCCCCCGGCGCCGGCGCCGCCCCCTCCGCCGCCGCCGCGTTCCCTGGCGGCGCCGATAGCAACCCCGGCTGCGGCGGCCCAGGACACCCCGCCCCGCGGGGCTCCGGTGCGGCGCTCCCCGATGTACGTCGGCGGGATGCCCCCGGCCGAACGTCCGGCGTGGGTGGTACCGGTGCTGATCATCGTGGTACTCGGGGTCATGGCCGCCGTAATCTTCTTCAGATCGAACCGGTAACCCGATTCCCGTGCGCTTTTCTTGTGCAGCTCGTACCGACACCGGGGTAGTCCGCTCGGGAAACGAGGACAATTATCTCATGCTGGCCGACCGCGGCGTCTTCATTGTCGCGGACGGGATGGGCGGGCACGCGGCCGGCGAGGTGGCCAGCGAGATGGCGGTGCGGATCATTTCGCGAGAACTGGGCACTCTGCGGGGACTGTCTGATGACCAGGCCGGGGAGCGAATGCGGCAGGCCATCATCGAGGCCAACGCCGCCATTTTCGACCGGACCCTCACCGAGCACGACAAGCGCGGCATGGGGACCACGACCACGGCGCTGGTGCTGCTGCCGCAGCGGTACATCCTGGGACAGGTGGGGGACAGTCGGGCCTACGTGCTCCGCGGCGAGCGCTTCCTGCAGATTACCAAGGACCACTCCTACGTGCAGGAGCAGGTGGATCTGGGACTGCTCACCCAGGAGCAGGCCCGAATGCATCCCTACAGCAACGTGATCACCCGATGCATCGGCGCCAACGCCGAGGTTGTGCCGGACCTCTATTTCGGGCACCTGCGGCCCGACGATGTCCTGCTATTGGCTTCCGACGGCCTGACCGGCATGCTGGAGGACGAGCAGCTGGCGGTGATCCTGGGTGGTGAGGGAGGCCCGCAGCAGTGGGTGGACCGCCTGATCAACGAAGCCAACCGCCGGGGCGGGCTCGACAACATCACCGCGATCATCATCCGCATCGATCCCGAGCCCCCGGGCCAAGCCGCCTGAGCCGGTTCCCCTGCCGGGGGCGGCGCATCCCGGCTTCGCTTGCCTCGCCTGGGTCCAGCCGCACTCGCTTCCGTCGCCATCGGCATTGCCAGCTTGCGGCAGCATCCGCTCCGTACCACGCTCTCCACCCTGGGGATCGTGGTCGGGGCGGCGGCGTCGCGGGCCCGGACGGCGGAGACACCGGGGCGCGGTGGGCCAGGCTCAGGCGTCGGGCGCGAGTCTGCCGGACTCGAGGCGTCGGGTGATGTCGCCTGGTGTGAGGGCGACCAGTTCCCGGACCCACTCGAGGCGATACGATCCCGGGCGCGCCGTGAACACCCGGAGGCGCCGGGCGCTGCGGTACAATTCGTCGGCTACCCGGGGAAGGCCGAACTGTCCCGCGACCCCTTCCGCCGTGAGGCGTTCCACGACCCCGGTGCGGGTCCGGAGTGGCAGGTCCACGCCCAGCATGGAGGGATGACTGGGGAAATCGAGCAGCAGCTCACCGGGTTGCAGTCCGACCTCGAGCGCGAGCCGGTCCTCGACCGCTTCCAGCAGATCGGGGCGTTCCCGGATCCACGGCTGCAGTTCGGTGGGCACCTCGCTGGCCGGAAGGTCCAGCGCCCGCTTGTAGAGCCGCCGGGCCGAGACGGCCCGGGCCAGGCCGGTCGGATCCGCGGCGATCAGCCGATCCGTGAGCGCGTCGTCGGTCGAGTCGGCAAGCATCCCGGCGTCGAGTCCTCCCCGGCTCACCGCCGCGCGTACCCCGCGCTTGAACATGCAGGTGGCGCTGCGGACCGCGTGATGCCAGTACACGTTGCGATACATCTGGTACTTGGCGAAGAGCAGCGATTCCAGGGCGCTGATCCCCTTCTCCTGCACCCCCAACTCGGTGCGTCCCGGGGCCACTTCGATCAGGGTCAGTGAGGCAATCAGCCGGTCGACGTCGACCGCGCCGTAGGGTACGCCGCACATGCGGGCGTCGCGGCTCAGGTAGTCGATCTTGTCGAGGTCCAGCGAGCCGGAAATGAGGCCCTGCAGCGGGCTTCCGCTCTGGCCGGTGATGAAGCGCCCGATGGCCTCCGCCAGCCGGGGTACCCCCAGGCGATCCAGGGCTCCCGCCAGCGGTTCCCGGCTCAGCCGGTCCACCCCGAGGCGCTCATGGTGGGGGAAGCCGGCCTCCTCGAGGGTGTGGGAGAACGGATAGTGCCCCACGTCGTGCAGCAGCGCCGCGAGCCGCGCCGCCAGCCGATCGGCCTCGGGCACCGCCTCCAACTCGCCCCGTTCCTGCAGCGCCGCCAGCGCCCGGCGGGTGAGATGATAGGCCCCAAGGGCATGCTCGAAGCGGGTGTGGGTCGCGCCGGGGTAGACCAGGAAGGCGTGTCCGAGCTGACGCACGTAGCGGAGCCGCTGCATCGGTACCGTGTCGAGCACGGCGATGGCCGCGGTGCCAAGCCGGATATTGTCCCAGAGGGGATCGCGGATCACTTCGAGGTCGGTCATAGTGGATGAGGTCGGGGCGTCAGGCGAAGGGGTCGTCACGCCCGATGCCTGGATGCCTGACGCCTCAGTCCCCGTCCCGCTCGTCGGCCAGCTTCCACTCCTCCGGGGATCGCCACAGGCTGCTGAGCACCAGCTCCCGCATCAGGATGAACTCCTTCGGGATCCGGTCGTAGAGCCGCTCCAGCAGTTCCTGGTGGGACAGGATCTCCTGTTTCCAGGCCTCGCGGGGCACCGACATCAGCTCCCGGAAGGTCTCCTCCCCGAAGTCCGTCATGCCGGTCCAATCGAGGTCCTCATAGCGCGGCATCCAGCCCAGCGGGCTTTCCGTGGCGCCGGCCCGACCCCGGACCCGGTTGAAGATCCACCGGAGCACTCGCAGGTTCTGGCTGTACCCGGGCCAGACGAAATTTCCGGCCGAATCCTTGCGGAACCAGTTGACGCAGAAGATGCGGGGCGGATCGGCGATCTGGCGGCCGATCTGGAGCCAGTGATTGAAGTAATCTCCCATGTGGTAGCCGCAGAACGGCAGCATCGACATGGGGTCCCGGCGGACCTGACCGACCGCCCCCGCCGCGGCCGCGGTCGTCTCCGATCCGATGGTGGCCGCGGTATAGACCCCGAAGTTCCAGTTCACCGCCTGGACCACCAGTGGCACCAGGGAAGCCCGTCGGCCCCCGAAGATGAACGCGCTGATCGGTACCCCGGCGGGGTTCTCCCATTCGGGATCGATGCACGGACATTGCGCGGCGGGGGCGGTGAAGCGGGCGTTGGGATGCGCCGCCTTGCGATCGCAGTCCGGAGTCCAGGGTTGACCCTGCCAGTCGGTGAGCCTGGGTGGAATCTGGTCGGTCATGCCCTCCCACCACACATCGCCGTCCGGGGTCAGGGCCACGTTGGTGAAGAGGGTGTTGGCCCGGAGGGTGGCCATGGCCATCGGATTCGACTTCTCCGACGTGCCCGGGGCCACCCCGAAGAATCCGGCTTCGGGGTTGATGGCAAGGAGCCGGCCATCGGGGCCGGGCCGGATCCAGGCGATATCGTCGCCGACGGTGGTGACGGTCCATCCCTCGCAACCCTTGGGAGGCACCAGCATGGCCAGGTTGGTCTTGCCGCAGGCGCTGGGAAACCCGGCCGCGAGATAGCGCTTGTCCCCCTCCGGGCTCTTCAGTCCCACGATCAGCATGTGTTCGGCCATCCAGCCTTCGTCCCGGGCCATGATCGAAGCGATCCGGAGGGCGAAGCACTTCTTACCGAGCAGGGCGTTCCCGCCGTAGCCGCTGCCGTAGGACCAGATGCTCCGGTCCTCCGGAAAGTGCACGATGTACTTCTCGTCCCGGTTGCAGGGCCAGGGGGCGTCCGCCTGGGCCGGCGAGAGCGGCATGCCGACCGAATGCACACAGGGCACGAAGTCCCCGCTGCCAAGGGCCTCCAGCGCCCCCCGCCCCATGCGGGTCATGATCCGCATGTTCACCACCACGTAGGGCGAGTCGGTCAGCTCCACCCCGAGGTGCGCCAGGGGTGAGCCCAGCGGGCCCATGCTGAACGGCACCACGTACATGGTGCGCCCCCGCATGGATCCGGAGAACACCCGCTGCAGGGTGGCCCGCATCTCCCGGGGGTCGACCCAGTTGTTGGTGGGTCCGGCATCCTGACGGCGACGGCTGCAGATGAAGGTTCGGTCTTCCACCCGCGCCACGTCGCCGGGATCGGAAAGGGCCAGGTAGCTGTTGGGCCGCTTGGCGGGATTGAGCCGACGCAGGGTACCGGCCGCGACCATCTGCTCCAGCAGGCGGGCATTCTCCTGCTCGGACCCATCGCACCAGCAGATCTGGTCCGGCAGGGTCAGGGCCGCGATCTCGGCCACCCACGACTTGAGGCCTTCGTGGGTGACCCAGTCGGGGGCCGAGCGGAGGCGGGTGCCAGGTGCAGCGGTCGAGGTCATGCCGAGCTCCCAATAGAGAGAACGGGCGACGCTCCCGGGGGAGTGCCGGCGAGGCAGCAATTTCGGCAGGTGCAGCGCCCCATCGCAACTGCTGCATGACTATGCAACGGGGGAGGATGAGGGCGCCGGTCAGGGGCGGGTCGGCACCATGTCAGAGCGGGTTCGGGAGACCGCCAGGCCGGTGCTCCGGTCACGGTCGGTGAAGGCATCGATCTCGGGATTGTAGTACATCAGATCCAGGGGGTCGGGAGAGTGCTGCAGAATCCCCAAGCTGTGTCCCAGCTCGTGAGCCGCGACGGTCCGGAGGCAGGCGGGCAGTTCCGCCGAGCCGGGCTGGATCGGATAAATGTAGATCCGTACCGGGAGCCGCAGCTGGTGGCGAGTGGCGACGGTATCGATGTCGGTGGCGCCCTCACAGGAACTGATCCGCCCCGTCTGGCGCAGAGCAGCGCCCGATGGCCCTGCGGGCGGGGTGGTGGTGCGCACAATGACGTCGGCCACGGTCGAGTCGGCCTCCAACATGGCGTTCCAGCGACCGGCTCCGATGGCGTCCCGCCAGAGCGCGATTCCGTCCCCGATGTGGACCGGCATGTTGTACTGGTCCTCGACCCAGATGCCGAGTGGTAGCATGCTGGCCGGCCAGTGGAACGAGAGGCTGTCGACCCAGGCAGTTCCGGCGCTGTCGTAGGGAACCAGCAGGCGCCAGTCATAGGGGTCGGGCAGAGGCGGGCCGGTGGTATCGCCGCAGGCAAGCCCGGCGCCCCCGGCCGCCAGCAGCAGCAGCAGGGTGGGAAGCGAGAGGCCGGGCCCAGAATGGCGAGTGGTCATGGATTGGCCGGTCGGCGGGCTCCGGGCCCGCGCGCGTAGGCGCGCAGTCGGCGGAGCATCTTGCGGTCCTGGGTTACCGGGTCATCGCCCTTGGGGGTCTCGAGGATCTTGATGGCATGGCCCAATCTCTCGTCCTTCATGATTCGGCGGAAGGGGCCAGGTCCGAGGGAACCTTCCGCGATCAACTGATGCCGATCCCGGCGCGAGCCGAAGGGGGTCTTCGAGTCGTTGAGGTGCAGGCAGTGCAGGGACTCCAGGCCCAGGAGTCGTTCCCAGCGGTCCCAGACCGCATCGTAGTCCGTCACCAGATCGTACCCCGCAGAATACAGGTGACAGGTGTCGGCGCAGAAGCCCACCCGACTCCGGCAGGCCTCCGGCATGAGTCGACGGAGTTCGGCCAGCTCTTCGAAGGTACTGCCCAGCGCGGTGCCGGTGCCGGCGGTGGTCTCAATCAGGACCATCACCCGGCCGGGGACCGCCTCGAGACACCTGGCATAGTTGGCGGCGTTTCGCTCCAGCCCGCGGTCCCGCTGGTCAAGGTAGTTGCCTGGATGCGACACCACATAGAGAATTCCGAGGCGCTCGGCCCGACCGAGCTCGGCGATGAAAGACTGTACCGAGCGTGCACTTAGGGTCCGGTCCGGCGAGGCGAGGTTGATGAGGTATGAATCGTGCGAGACGCAGGCCTGCATTCCCGTGCTTTCCATCTCAGCCTGGAAAAGTGCCACGGTGACCGGGTCCAGCGGTGGCTCTCGCCACTGATTGGGTGTCTTGGTGAACAGCTGAAGTGCCGTGGCCCCGATGGCGGCGGCGCGTGCCGGGGCGGTGTGAACACCGCCCTGGGTAGAGACGTGCGCGCCCAGGCGTTCATCGGACCGGCGGAGCGGTACTGGTTTCATCGTTTTCCTTGACAGGGCGAGGGGGTGAGGTAGGTTCTCCGCGCCTCACTGGGTACCTCCATCATCGTGGCCACGACCTCCAGTTCCGCTCGCATCCTGCTGGTCGGCGACGCCGCGGCGCGTCCCGACGGACTGGAGCGCGCCCTGGCGCGAGTGGGGTACCAGGTACGGGAGCAGGCCACCACCGATGACGAACAGCTCCCCGCCACGGCGCCAGACCTTGCCCTGATCACCACCCCAATGGTTGACGACTGGTTGCGTCAGGTGCTCACCACCCTGGGAGCGGGGGGCTGGGGCGGCATCCCTCGGCTGGTGGTGCTGGGGCGCCCCGATCCGGACGGGGTGGTCCAGGCGCTGGGGCTGGGGGCCGAGGACGCCATGATCGCTCCGGTCCATCTCCCCGAGTTGCTCGCCCGGATCGAGGCCCGGTTGCGGCGGCCGGCGTCCCCATCGGCCGATCGCCAGGCGCTGTGGCGCCAGGAGTTGATGTTCGACATTCTCAGCGAACTTTCCTCGACACTCCGCGCCGAAGCGATCATCGAAACCCTGGTGCGCCGGATGGGGCTGGCGCTCGAGCTGGCCCGTTGCTCCTTTCTGCTGGCGACTCCCTGGGAACGCTACGGCCGGGTGGCCGCGGTCCTGGAGCAGCCGTCGACCCGGGACCTGCGGGTGGACCTCTATCGCTATCCCGAGATTCGAGAAGCCCTCCGGACCGAACGTACGGTGTTCGTCCCCGACCTGCGGCAGCACTCGTTCTACGAGGAGCTGGGCCCGCTGTGGACCGAGCTGGGCGTCGAGCCCGAGGTGGGGAGCGTCGCGGTGATCCCGGTCAGCCTGGCCGAACGGCCGGCCGGGGTATTTCTGCTGCGGACCGGACCCGATGACCCGGTACTGACCGAAGCGCAAGTGCAGTTCGCCGAGCGGTTGGTCGCCGCGGCGTCCCGGCTGCTGAATGCCGAGGAGCGGCGGGCCGGTGCGGCGCGACGC
Source organism: uncultured Gemmatimonadota bacterium (assembly GCA_937871775.1). Classification (GTDB taxonomy): domain Bacteria; phylum Gemmatimonadota; class Gemmatimonadetes; order Gemmatimonadales; family GWC2-71-9; genus JADJOM01. The sequence goes on from CALMOP010000103.1 coordinate 7,599, forward strand.
CAGTCCGGGGCCCACGCGCTGGACCCGCTCACTGGTTGCGGCAACCTCGAGGCGCTCGATCGGCGGCTGGAGGAGGAACTGCGGCGGGCCCGCCGCTACGCGCTCACCTTCAGCATGGTGCTGCTCGACGTGGATCAGCTCCGGGACTGGAACCAGCGGTTCGGCGCGGCGACGGGAGATCGGGTCATGGCTGAGCTGGGGGGTCTGCTGCTCGGGGAGGTGCGGACGCCGGACTTCGTGGGCCGCTACGGCGGGGATGAGTTCGCGCTGGTGCTGCCGGAGACTGACCTTGCCGGGGCGCGGGCCTCGATCGGGCGGCTGCGGCAGCGGGTCGTCACCCACGACTTTCCCGACCTGCCGGTCGAGGCCCGGCCCGCCCTCGCGGCCGGTATCGTCACCTACCCCCACCCCTCCGCCAGCGATACCCGGGACCTGTGTACCCTGGCCGAGTCGGCGCTGGAACGGGGCAAGGCGCAGGTCGACGGCCGCATCGGCACCGCCGAATCGGTGGCGGCCTGAGCCTCACCGGGGCCGCTTGAGCCAGTCCGTCGGATCGAGCGCGATCCCGCGATCGCCCCGGATCTCGAAGTACAGGTGCGACCCCTCGTCGCTATTCTCTCCCCCCACCGTTCCGATGATCTGCGACTTGGTCAGGGTGTCTCCCACCACCACCCGGGCTTCGTTCAGGTACATGTAGAGCGAGCGGTAGCCGTTGCCGTGATTCACGATCACGGTGAGGCCGTAGGTGCCGAACACCAGAACCCGCTCGACGCTCCCCGCCTCGACCGCCTTGATGGGGGTACCCACCGGCGCGCCGATGGCGATGCCGTTGTGCCGGATCACCGCCCCCGAAGCGAGCTGCTCGGTCCCGTAGCCATAGATGATCGGTCCCTCCACGGGCCAGTCCAGCTTGCCGATACTGGCGGTGGTGAGGCTGCCGGTGGCCGGCGCCCCGGCCGGTCGCCGGGCCTCGTTGCTGCGCCGGGCCCGCTCCAGCTCCTCCAGCAGGTCGTTGAGCTGGGCCTCATCACGCTCCAGCGCGGAGAGCCGCTGCTCGGTGGTCCGGGCGTCACGGCGGGTCTCCCGCAGCCGCCGGCCCCGCTCGTCCACCAGCCGGCTGTAACGCTCCAGCTCACCCTGCCGTTCCTCGCGACTCTGGTCGAGCTGCGCCCGCACCCGCAGAATCTCCTGCCGGCGGCGATCGACCTGGCTGGTGAGCTTCTCCACGTCCGCCAGCAGCGACCGGTCCTGGCGGGATTGAAGAAAGAGATACTTGTACCGGGCCAGCAGGTCTCCGAAGGATTGGGCCGCGACCAGCACCTCGAAGGTGTACAGCCGGCCCCGCTTGTAGATCTCGCTCAGGCGCCGCTGCAGCACCGCGCGCTTCTCGGCCAGATTGTCCTGAGCCAGGGCCAGGGCCGTGCCGGCCTGATCGACGTGCCCGTTGAGCCCGCCAATCTGGGATTCCAGCTCGTTCACGATCTTGTTGGTGCTGTGGCGCTGGCGCTCGAGATTGTCCAGCTCTTCCCCCAGGTCGTGTACCTGGCTCTGCAGCCGGATCCGATCCAGCTCCAGCTGGGCTCGCTCCCGGCGGATGTCCTCCAGCCGGCGGCGGGACTCGTCGAGCCCGGCCTGGCCGTGCAGCGGAAGCACCAGCCCCAGCAACGCCAGGGCGGTGAACGTGAGCCGGCTAGACATTCCGGAGATGGCGGCCCACGCTGACCAGGCTGCCCCCCAGACCGATCAACACCCCGAACACCACGCCCAGGCCGAGCTGGGGGGAGCGCAGGAACACGATCCCGGAGGTGGCCAGCTCCGCCTGGCCCCGGAACAGCAGGTAGGTGCCGTAGCAGAGCGCGATCGCGAGCAGGCCCCCAAACAGACCCTTGAGCATGCCCTCGACCAGGAACGGACCGCGGATGAACCCGTTGGTGGCACCCACCAGCCGCATGATGCTGATCTCCCGGGCCCGTTGCAGCACGGTGATCCGGATGGTGACCCCGATGATCACCACGGCAACCGCTGCGAAGGCCAGGCCGATGGTCAGGCCGACCACGCCGGCGATGTTGCGGAGCCGGTCCAGCTTCTCGATCCACTCCCGGCCGTACCGGACGTCGTCCACGAATCCGTAGCCCCGCAGTCGCTCCGCGACGGCGGCGGTGTGGGCGCCGTCGCGGTAGCCGTCCTTGAGCTGGATTTCGAGCGAGGCGGGAAGCGGGTTCACCTTGAGATCCCGATAGGCGTCGCGGAATTCCACCAGTTCCTGGCGAGCGCGGCGCAGCGCCTCGTCCTCGCTGATGAACGCCACCCGGGCCACTTCCGGAAAAGCGGCGATGTCCTGCGACGCCTGGGCGACCGCTTCCGGCGGGGTTCCGCGCAGCAGATAAGCCACCACCTCCACCCGCTGTTCCACCTCCCGCAGCGCCTCCCGCAGGTTGACCGCGACCAGGGCGAACAGGCCCACCGCGTAGAGCGAGAACCCGATGGTAGTGATCGACAGCCCGGACAGCAGGGGGGCGCGCCGGAACGCCAGCAGGGCCTCCCGGACCAGCAGACTCATTCGAGGCCCTCCGTGGTGTCGCTGCCTTCGTCGACCCCGCTGTCGAACACCACGCCGCCTTCCCGCAGCTCGACGGTGCGATAGGTGGTCTGCCGCACCAGGTCGAGGTCATGGGTGGCCATCACCACGGCCGTGCCGCCGGCGTTGATTTCCCGGATCAGCTGGAACACGCCCCGGGTGGCGCGCTCGTCCAGGTTGCCGGTGGGTTCGTCCGCCACCAGGATCGTGGGGTCGTTCACCAGCGCCCGCGCGATGGCCACCCGCTGCTGCTCACCCCCGGACAGCTCCGGGGGATAAGCGGAGGCCTTCGCCGCCAGGCCTACCTGGGTCAGTACCCGCATCACCTTGGCTGGAATGGAGTCGGCCCGGGCGCCCGTGACCTCCATTGCGAAGGCCACATTCTCCTCGGCGGTGCGGTCGTCCAGCAGCCGAAAGTCCTGGAACACCACCCCCAGCCGGCGCCGCAGCCGGGGCAGGTCGTGCGGGGAAAGGTCCCCGATCGAGAAGCCCGAAACCCGCACGTCGCCGGCGGTCGGCCGGAGTTCGCCGTAGACCAGCTTGAGAATTGTGGACTTCCCCGCCCCAGAGTGGCCGGTAAGGAAGACGAATTCGCCCTTCGCGATATGGAGGGAGACGTTCTTGAGGGCGGCGCCCTTGGGATAGTCCTTGTATACGCTGGCGAACCGGATCACGGGGGGAAAATAGGAGGGGGAGGCGGCGGGCGACAGGGCAGATCACCGGCGCCCGCGACAGCCCCACCGACCGGGACATCCCGCGGTGTCCCGAGACGGCCTAACCGAGCGCCTGCTCCAGGTCGGCGATGATGTCCTCGGCGTCCTCTATGCCGCAGGAGAGCCGTACGAAGCCGTCCGGGATGCCGAGCCGGCTGCGCTCCTCCTCGGTCAGCCTGCTGTGACTGGTCAGCCGGGGTTCCGAAATCAGGCTCTCGACGCCGGCCAGACTGGGGGCATGGGTCACCAGCTTCAGCCGCTTCAGGAACCGTTCCGCCGCCCGGGCCCCACCCTTGAGCTCCAGGCCCACCATGCCGCCGAAGCCGCCCAGCACCTCACGCGCGTGGGCATGGTCGGGATGGCTCTCGAGGCCGGGGTAGTAGACCCGGGTGATCGGGGCCCGTCCCTCGGCCCACTGGGCCACCGCCATGCCGGTGGCATTGTGGCGCTCCATCCTGATCGCGAGGGTGCGCATGCCGCGGTCGATGAGCCAGGCGGTGTGAGGGTCCAGCGCCTGGCCCCATAACTGCATCAGGCGGGTGGTTTCCTCGATGATCGGCTTGGAGGCAGCGACCGCGCCGGCGATGATGTCGCTGTGACCGTTGAGATACTTGGTCGCGCTGCTGATGACGATATCGGCGCCGTGCTCCACCGCCCGGAAGTTGATCGGACTCGCGAAGGTCGCGTCGACCAGCAGGGCCACCCCCGAATCCCGCGCGATCTGGGCCATCGGGGTGAGGTCCACCACCCGCATCAACGGGTTGGTCGGCGTTTCCACGAACACCGCCCGGGTGCTCTTGCGGACTGAGCGGCGCCACTGGCGGGGCTGGTCCGGGTCGACATAGGTCACTTCGATGCCCAGCCGGCCGAACTCTTCATCGAACAACCGGCGGGTGCCGCCGTAGATCCAGGAGCTCGCCAGCAGATGGTCTCCGGGGCGGAGCACCGCCAGGTGGGCCAGGGCGGTGGCCCCCATTCCGCTGCTGACAAACAGGGCCGCCTCGGTGCCCTCGAGCAGGGCGTATTTGGCCGCCAGGCTCACCTGGTTCGGGTTATTCCCGTACCGGGTGTACATCACGGTCTCGTCGGAGCCGACCGGGTTGGTGAAGGTGCTGCTCTGGAAGACCGGGGCGACCACCGGGGTCCAGTCGGGACGCCGGACAGGTTGGCCGTGGACCGCGATGGTGGAGGGGCCGGGTTTCCGGCGCATCAGGCCAGGGGGATGCTGTAGGAGTCGTGCTCGACCTGGACCAGCCGGAGCCGGGCCAGTGCCACCAGGACCTCCGCGCTGCGGGCGCCGTTCCAGCCGATCCGCTCGGCCAGGGCGGGGGCGGTGGCGGGCCCCACGGCCTGCAAACTCTCGAACGCGGCGTGGTGGTCGGCGCTGAGCCGGCCCACCGGGCGGCAGGCACCGCTGACCCGGTCGTGCACCAGGGCCGCGAGGTCGTGATGGGACAGCACGTGCTCGATGGCCTCCAGTTGCTCTTCCCGCAGCCCCTGCAGCATCAGGAACGTCCCGCCTGACCCATCCAGGAGCAGCTTCGCGATGATCTCGTCGGCGCAACTGAAGTCGACCAGCCCCACCTCCGAGAAGTCCAGCAGCGCCACCACCGGTGCCCCGGCCGCAAGCGCCTGCTGGATGCTGCAGCGCACCGCGCGTCCAGTGGAACGGGTCACCAGGTCCCGATAGGGGGTGCAGACCGATTCCCGCAGCACCTGCTCCACCCGGATCGTCTGTCTCATGCGCCGGCCCCTTCCTGGGCGGGGATCACGATTTGCACCTGGGCTCCCGGGAAGGGGGCGAGCTGTTCCGTCATGGGGGCGTCATCGTCCCAGTCGGGGACGATGACGATCCGGGCCGTACCGCTCCGGATGCTCAGCTTGCCCTGCCAGCGGGTCAGGTAACGCTTGATGCCGGCGATGCCCTGACCCCGGCCCGGGTCCCGGAACCGGCTCACATTCTGGATCACGGCGGCCTCAAGGGCGGCGCCATCTCCCCAGCGGTCACCGAAGCGCCTGGCCTGGGTCGGTTCCAGCGAGCGGCGGAACCCCACCCCGGCATCGCTCACCGCGATCACGACCACCCGGCGGCCCAGGCGCCTCCGGAAGGTATACGCGTGCACCGCCACCCAGCCACCGGTGCCGGCATGCTCCACAATATTCTGACACGCCTCGGAAAGTGCCATGGCGAACCCCATGGTCGCTTTCGCCTCCAGCCCCAGCTCGCCGTGGAGGATGCGGGCGGCCCCCTCCTGGATCTTGCCGACGACCGCGTGTACGTCCTCGCTGGCCCGCACTGGCGTCACGTCCAGCAGCACATCGGAATGTTCGTCGGGCCGGACCCTGGGGAGCCTGCCCTTGAGGTCGAACAGCCCCGCGGCATGCTGGAAGAAGCCGGTCCGGGCCCAGTAGCGGCGCACCTCCTCGGCGAGGGGCACCGTGAAGGCCGGCGCCGGACCGCCGGCCTCCCGCACCGCCTGGCCTGCGGTGAGCATGGCCAGCAGCCCGAAGGGGGAAGCCCACTGTGCGGCCCGGGCATCGAACACCATGCGGTCGGTCATCGACCCCAGGGCAAAGGCCTGGGCGAACTGCTCGAAACTCCGGTCGTCCAAGGAGGCCGGAATCTCCACCACCCGGCTCATCCCGCTCCTCCGGCGGTGGCCAGCGCCCCCCGGAGCAGCCGGCTCAGATCGGACGCGCCCCTGAGCCCCGCATTCCGGGCGGCCATCCGGTTGGCATCGGCCAGCGCCCGCTCCAACGGCTGGCGGTCCAGCAATGCGGCGCACAGGGTGGCTCCGAAGACGTCCCCGCAGCCGG
>CALMOP010000104.1 GCA_937871775.1 uncultured Gemmatimonadota bacterium
TGCGGTATTCCCGCAGCGCTTCGACGAAGTATCCCTTCTGCCGGAAGGCGAGCCCGAGATTGTAGTGCGCCAGCGCGGAGCCTTCGGCCACCCGAGGCTGGGCGCTGGCGGAGCTGCGGGGGCGGGGGCGGGCCAGGGTCGCGAGCCCTTCGTAGCGGGACAGCGAGAGGTTGCTCTGGGCCCGCGCCAGGGTGGGATTCAGCTTGGTGGCGCGGGTCGAGGCGGCCTGAGCCCGCTCGTGGTCACCGAGGTCGCCGTACACGAAGGCGAGCAGGTAGTAGGCATCGGCATGATCGGGATTGCGCTGGACCGCGGCCTCGAGCTCCTGGCGGGCCTGCTCCGAGAGTCCCCGATTGTACAGAACCTCACCGTAGTGAAACAGGGTGACGGAGCTGTTGGGGTCGAGCGCCCGGGCCCGCTCGAACACCACCGTGGCCGCCTCCAGGTCCCCCCGGCCCCGCTCCGCCAGACCCAGCTGCAACAACGCGGGGACGTCATCGGGCCGGCGGGTCAGCAGCACCTGGAATTCGCGAACCGCCTCCTCCCACTGGCCCAGCGCGGCACAGGTGCGTCCCAGTTCCCAGCGGGCGGCGGTGTCGTACGGCTGCCGCCGGAGCAGCTCCCGCAATTCCGCCACCCGGCGGTCGTAGTAGCCGGTCGCCTGGTAGGCGATCTCCAGGTTCTCCTTGGCGACCTGCATGCGGGAATCCAGCTCCAGTGCCCGCAGGAACTCCTCGATCGCCTCGGGGACCAGGCCCTTCTGGTAATACAGGACGCCCAGATTGTTATGGGCCCCGGCATCGGCCGGGTCTATCCGACGGGCGAACGAGCGCAGGACCGTGAGATCGCGTTCGGACAGGGCGGACCCGGTCACGGTGGCCTCAGGTCAGCCGGATGGCGTCGAAGATGGCCCGGAGGCTGGCCAGGTCGGGGAGCAGCAGGAAGTGCCCGCGCAGACTGAGCCCGGGATCCTCGAACAAGAATTCGGTCTCCACGCAGAAGACGAAGTCGCGGTTGTACCCGAAGTTCATCGAGATCGAGGACAGGACGGCGCCAGTGAGATCGATCGCGAGGCTGGGCACGGAGGGCACCAGCATCATCCCCATGAAATCGGAGAGGGCGTTCATGTAGGCGCTGGACAGGATATTCCCCACCTCCTTGAGCCCCGACTGCTCCATCTCGTTGAACCCGGTGGTCGTGCCCAGGGGGTGACGTAGCAGAATGTCGCAGAGGGTCCGGGCGCAGCTCGCCGGGAACAGCACCACAGTCCGGCCGGTCAGGTCGCCCATCATGTGCATGAGCACCGCCGCGACCACCTCATCGGGGTGGCCCAGTAGTTCGGGCACGTCCTCGAGCTTGGTCACGTTGACCTCCGGCACCGAGATCATGATGCGCCGGTTGATCAGCTGGGACAGGGCAGTGGCGGCGTGGCCGGCACCGATGTTGGCCACTTCCCGCAGGGCATCGCGCTGCAGGGCATGCAGCTCCCTGAGGTCATCCATGCAAGCCACCTCCGACCAGGGCTGCGGGGTCCACGATCAGGGCGGGAACCCCGTCGCCCAGCAGAGTGGCTCCACTGAACACCGGCAGGGTGCCCCTGGGAGCGTCAAAAGGTTCCACGAGAATCTCCTGCTGGCCGATCAGAGCATCCACGACCACCGCGGCCCGCTGTTCACCCACCTCAATAATGACGGCTGCGGGGCGTCCGGTCGGGGGTGCCCCGGCGACGCCCAGCCATTCCCGCAGCCGGACCGCGGGCAGCACCTCGTCGCGCAGCTGGAAGGTCTCGCGACCCTCGAGCGCCCCCAGCCGATCGGTCCGGAACTCGACCGTCTCGGCGATCCCGGCCAGAGGGATGGCGTATTGTTCGTTGCCCACCCGGGCCAGCAGCGCCTTCACGATCGCCAGGGTCATGGGGAGACGCAGCGTGAACTCGCTCCCCACCCCGCGCTCGCTGGTGACTTCCACCGAGCCTCCCAACCCGCGTAGCCGCGTGGTCACCGCTTCCATCCCCATCCCCCGCCCCGACACGCTGCTCACCTTGCCAGAGGTGGAGAACCCCGGGGCGCTGAGAACGCGCAGCAGCAGCTCATCGGGGAGTACGCTGCTCCCCGGCGGCACCAACCCCCGCTCGATGGCCGCCTCCAGCACCCGGCTCCGATCTACCCCCGCCCCGTCGTCGCTGACCCGGATGAGCACCGTGTTCCGGTCACCGGTGGCGCTGACCCGGATAGTCCCCTCCTCCGGCTTCCCGGCCCGGGCCCGATCTCTGGGCGCCTCGATGCCGTGGTCGATCGCGTTCCGGAGCAGGTGGATCAGCGGCTCCCCCAGCTCATCGAGGATGGCCCGATCCAACAGGGTGTCCTCACCTTCGATGTCGAACCGCACCCGCTTGCCCAGCTGGCTCGCCAGGTCCCGGACCACCCGGGGAAACCGATCGAACACCTGCCACACCGGCGTCAGTCGCGTCTGCACCGCCTCACCATACAGGTCCGAGGCAATCCGCCCGATCCGGTCGGCCACCTCCGACAGCGGCCCCTGTCCCGCCAGGCCCGCCAGTTCCACCAGTCTGCCTTTCGCGACCACCAGCTCACTGGCCAGGTTCATGATCCGGTCCAGCCGCCGCAGGTCGACGCGGATCTGGCGACGTCGGTTGCCGGCCTCGGTGCGGAAGTCGACCTGTGGCTCGCCCACATCTACGCGGGCCACATCGCCGACGACCTCCAGCTGTCCCACCACTGCCGGATCGCTCAGGGTGGACTCGAGCCGGAAACTGAAGGCTCCGTCGAACCCGTCCAGTTCGAACGCCGCCAGCGGCGGCCGCAGTCCGCTGACCTTGCCGAGGCTCTCGGCTTTCCGAACCACCAACATTGCCCGGGCTCCGCGCATCACGGCCCCGGGATCGATCAGCACTCGGATTTCCCGTCCGGCGCGAGCGGGGGCATCCGGCGGAACGACATCCTGGGTCGCGGGGGCCGCGCGGCGGCGGGGAACCCGGACCGCCGCCGCCAGCTCCTCGACCAGCGGGGCGACCTCCAACCGGCCATCCTGGCCTTCCACCGCCAGCCCGATCCCCTGTTCCAGGGTATCGACCACCCGGAACAGGAGATTGAAAACCGGGCGACCGGTTGCCGGCTCGTGGCGCAGGTGCTCCAGCAGCGATTCGCTTCCATGGGCCAGCTCGGTCAGCCGGGGGTACCCCATGGCGGCGGCCATCCCCTTGAACGTGTGCATTGCCCGGAAGCAGGTGATCGCCGGTTCGCTGGCCTGCGGTTGCCGCTCCCAGGCAAGCAGCGCCTTGCTCATGGCCGCCAGCTGCTCACGGCTTTCGGTAAGGAAGAGGGCGGCGTACCGCGTCAGGTCCATGGCCTGGCTCAGCCGAGGACGCGCTGGACCGCTTCGAGAACTCGGGAGGGCTGGAACGGCTTGACGACGAAGTCCTTGGCACCGGCCTGAATGGCTTCCACCACCAGGGCCTGCTGGCCCATGGCGCTACACATCAGGATCCGCGCCGCTGGATCGTCCTTGCAGATCTCCCGGACGGCCTCGATCCCACCCATGTCCGGCATCACGATATCCATCGTGACCAGGTCCGGCTTGAGCTGGCGGTACTTCTCCACAGCCTCCCGTCCCGTTTCGGCCTCTCCGACCACCTCGAAACCGGCCTGAGCGAGGATATCCGAGATCATAGTACGCATGAAGATGGCATCATCGCAGACCAGTATCGTGTGGCTCACGCATCCCTCCGTCGTGCAGTTACCCTCGCTATCCCACTACCGGGGCCAGCAGCGCTTCCGTGTTGAGCACCACGAAGGGTCGACCCTGGTGGGTCCCCACCCCTCCGACATAGCGGGAGTCAAACCCCCGCGGCGGCTCCCCGTCCCGAATTGCGTCCGGGCTGAGGTCCGCCAAATCGATGATCTCGTCGATAACCAGACCGAATGCCCGCTCGGCTCGCACCAGGACCAGGATCGACTCAGGCGGCTGACCGTCCCGCACCCCGATCGCAGTCCGTCCGTCTACCACGGTCAAGAGGGTACCCCGCAAATTGACCAGTCCGGCCACGGTCTCGCCGGCCCCGGGGATCCGGGTGATGGGGCCCGCCGGGATGACTTCCCGAACCGCCGAAACGGGGGCGGCGCAGAGGGTGTCCCCCAGCCGGAAGAAGACGTATCGGAGCCCGCCGGAATCACCCATGTGCTTCAAAGAAACGAAGATACCGAAGCGCTTCCAGCGGAGCAACGGCATTCTCCGGGCCCAGAGCGGCCGCCAGCGCCGGGCCGAGGTCGGTCGGCCACTCAGCCCGGAACTCCAGGGGGGTTCCGCTGATGGGGTGTCGAAAATGGAGCCAGGCCGCATGCAGGGCCTGGCGGGGAGTGAGCCGCTCCAGTTCAGCGGCCGCGATCCGGTCGACCCCCGAGACCCGCCGACTCCCGCCGCCACCGTATACCGGGTCTCCCACCACCGGGTGACCGATGTGGGCCAGATGCACCCGGATCTGGTGGGTGCGGCCGGAATGCAGGTCCAGCCGGAGCAGGTCCACCATCCGGCACCGCGCTACCACCCGGACCTCGGTCCGGGCGGGGCGGCCGGCCTCGTCGACCACCATGCGTTTGCGGTCCTTCGGGTGTCGGGCCAGCGGGGCATCGATGGTGATCGGGCCCCCAGCGTGGCCCCAGGCCAGCGCGGCGTAGCGGCGGCCGACGCGGCGTGCCGCCAGCATGGCTCCCAGCCGTCGATGAGCGGCGTCGGTCTTCGCGACGACCATCAGACCGGAGGTGTCCCGATCCAGACGGTGCACAATTCCGGGTCGGCCTGCGGCTCCACCGGACAGCGTGGTCCCACGAGCCACCAGGGCGTTGACCAGGGTGTCATCCCAATGGCCCGGGGCGGGATGCACCACCAGTCCGGCAGGCTTGTCGAGAACCGCCAGATGCTCATCCTCGAACACCACGGTCAGCGGAATGCTGGCCGGCACCAAGTGCCGCGGCGGCTCCTGCTCGGGAAACTCGACCTCGACCCGGTCCCGTCGCACCAGCGTCGCCGACGCCCGCGCCACCCGGCCATTGATCGTGACCCCCCCCGCGGCCACCAGCCGGGCGGTCTGGGTGCGCGACAGGGCGAGCTGATCGGCGAGAAAGCGGTCGACCCGCTCGGTCACCGGCGCCAGGACTGTAAGACTCAGACGGGAGTATGCGGGGACAGGGGGGAAGGAAACGTCGCCGGGGGCCGTCATGCCCCCTACTCCTTGCTCCTCGCAAGAGAGGCGGGACCCGGCGGCGCGGATTCGGGCGGCAGCGGGCGGCCCGCCGCCTCGGCGAGCTCCTCGCGCCGGGCATCCTCGCGCCAGAGCGAGATGGCCAGCGCAATGGCGCCGCAGCTGACGGCCATGTCGGCCACGTTGAACGTCGGCCACCGCCAGGCGCCAACCCCAAGATCGAGAAAGTCCACCACACCCTGACTGGAGCGAATCCGGTCGATCAGGTTGCCAGCAGCCCCGCCGCTCACCAGGCCCAGCGCCAGCTGGCGGAACCAGTCGCCCGGGGCGGCGCTGCGGTGATAGCGATACAGCAGGACCAGCGCGCCGAGGGCGATCGCCAGGAAGATCCACCGGGACCAGGGGCCCAGGTCCAGCCCGAAGGCGGCACCGGGATTGTAGACCAGCCGGAGCTGGAACCACTCCCCCAGCACCGGCCGCCCCGAGAATCGCAGCAGGGTCTGCTCTGCCAGGAACTTGGTGACCAGGTCGAGCATCAGCACGGTCAGGCCAGCTCCCCAGTACAACCTCCGCTCACCGCCGCTTGCCATTCTCTTCCTTCTCTTTGCACTCGATGCACAGCCGGGCGTGCGGCAGCGCGTCCAGCCGCTCGAAGTTGATTTCCTTCCCACAGGTGTGGCACAGGCCGAACCGGTCGGGCGTCTTGTAGAGCCGCCGCAATGCCTCGTTCACGTGCCAGAGGTAGCGGCCCTCCTGGGACGCGAACAGGAACTGCTTCTCCCGTTCCATCGCATCGGTGCCCTGGTCAGCCATGTGGAAGGAATAGGACGAGAGGTCGCCATCGGAATTCTGCAGCGTGGCATTGAAGGACTCATCGTAGTATCCCAGCTCCTTCATGACCCGGCCGCGTTCTTCCAGGAGGCGCTTCTCGAAATGGGACAGTTGCTTCTTGTTCATACCGTGGTTCCTCGTGATGGTGCCCAGCCGATCAGGCGCCGGCGCCATGTCGTCGCATGCCGAACGTTACGGAGTGCCCCTCGACCTCCACCTGCTGCTGGAGATCGGCCCTTGCCAGACCCTCGCCAACCACCAGCTGACGGGCCAGTGTCTCGGTGGTGATGAACCCATGGTGCGCCTCGGCCGCCTGCCGCACCAACTCCGGCCCCTGGATCCCGATCACCACCCGATCGCTGACCGCGTAGCCGGCTTCCTTCCGGAGGCGCTGGATATGGTGCACCAGTTCGCGCGCCAGTCCTTCCCGCCGCAATTCCGCATCGAGGGTGGGGTCGAGCGCGGCCACAAAGGGGCCGTCGCTGGCGACCAGCCAGGAGGTGGCCACCTCCCTTTCAACCACCACATCCTCGGAAAAGTAATCCAGCGACGCCCCATTTTCATGGAGCGTGACCTTTTCCCCCCGCTCCAGTGCCCGTAACTGCTCCTGGCTGAGCCGCTCCACCGCGCGGGCGGCGGCGGGGGTGTCCTTCCCGCAGCGCCTGCCCAGCGACCGGAAGTTGGCCTTGCCCCGGAGCCGGACCAGCGAGGTATCGGACTCGGCCACCTGAATGCTGCGGACGTTGACCTCCGCCTGGAGGATGCCCAGCAGCGACTCGAGTACCGGGCCCCGGACCGCGGCCGGCACCGCGACCTGCATCCGGGCCAGCGGCTGCCGCACCCGGAGCTTGGCCGCCTCCCGCGCCGACCGGGCCAGCGAGGCCAGCCGGCGGATCGCATCCATGGCGAGCGCCAGCCGGGCATCCTGGTCTGGCGCGGTCGCCCGGCCCCGGCCGCGTACATCGGCCCCGGGCCGTGGGCGGGGCCAACCACCCAGGTGCACCGAAGTCCGGGCCAGCGCGCGATGCAGCCAGTCGCTGGCGAACGGCGCCGCGGGCGCCAGCAGCCGGCTCACCACGACCAGGCATTCCCACAGGGTGGCCGTGGCATCGGCATCCGCCTCATGATCGGGAGCCCAGAACCGCTGCCGGCTGATCCGCACATACCAGTTGGAGAGATCATCGATCACAAAGTCCATCAGGGCCCGGACCCCAGCCGTCGGCTCGTAGCCGGACCAGGCCCGGGTCACCTCAGTCACCGTGGCCTCAAGCCGGCTCAGGATCCACCGATCGGCCAGGCTGCGGTCAGCGCGCGGAGCCGCGGCCTCCACCCGGCCGGCGTACAGGCGGAAGAACTCGTAGCTGTTGCGCAGGGCCCGCAGGAAGTCACCGGTCGCCTGGGGGATCTGGCGCCGATCGAACCGCTTGGGGAGCCAGACCTGGCTCGAGCCCAGCAGGTAGAGCCGCACGGTGTCAGCCCCGAACTCGCGGATCAGCTCCCAGGGATCAACCACGTTGCCCCGGGACTTGGACATCTTCTGGCCGTCGGCGTCGAGCACCAGCTCGTTGACGATCACGTTGCGGTAGGCCGGGCTGTCGAAGGCCCCGGCCGCGATGGCCAGCAGGGAGTAGAACCAGCCCCGGGTCTGGTCCACCCCCTCGCAGATGTAGTCCGCCGGGAAGTGGGCCGCGAACTCGGCCTCATGCTCGAAGGGATAGTGCCACTGGGCAAACGGCATCGACCCCGAATCGAACCAGGTATCGATGACTTCCGGGGTCCGCCGCAGGGTCCCGCCACAGGCGCAGCCCCAGGTGTAGCCGTCGATGTAGGGCTTGTGGGGGTCGAACCCCTCGGGCAAGGGCCGGCCCCACCGCTCCGCCAGGGCGGCGAAGCTGCCGATCACCTCCACGTGGGCGCTGTCCCGGTCGCAGGCCCACACCGGCAGGGGAGTGCCCCAGTAGCGGTCCCGCGACAGGGCCCAGTCGACATTGTTCTCGAGCCAGCCGCCGAACCGGCCGGTTCCCATTTCGGGGGGCTGCCAGTTGACCCGCCGGTTGATGGCCAGCATCCGGTCCTTGACCGCCGAGGTGCGGATGAACCAGCTGTCGCGAGCGTAATAGATCAGCTTGCTGGCGCAGCGCCAGCAGTGCGGGTAGTCGTGCTCGTATGACTCGGTCTTCAGCCATCGGCCGTCGGCCTTCAGCCGCCGAATGATGGTCTCGTTGGTCTCATCGGCCGTGACCAGCTTCCCCTCGATCTCGGGCCAGGTGGTCCCCTGAAAGGTGCCGTCGGGAGCGACCGGGCGGACCAGGGCCAGGTTGTGCTTCTGACCCGCCGCATAGTCGTCGGCGCCAAACGCGGGGGCCATGTGCACGATGCCGGAGCCGTCCTCGGCCGTGACGAACTCGCCGGCGATGACGACCCCATGGTCCTTGTCCGCGGGCATCGGCACCACGTCGAATGGCGCTGAGTACCGACGGCCGACGAGCTCACGCCCCTTGAATCGACGCAACTCGCGGCGCCCGCCCGGCCCCGGGGCCGCTTCCGCGACGGAACCGCCCGCGGCGACCACCGCGCTCTGGTCCGAGCCGGCCACTCCCGGCACCAGGCTCAACACCGCGTGGGCGCGATCCACTGCCATGATCAAGGTGCGACCCTGCGGCGTGCGGTACTCCCCGTAGTCGATTTCCGGATGCACCGCCGCCGCCGCGTTGGACGGCAAGGTCCATGGCGTGGTGGTCCAGATCACCAGCTCGCGGCCGGAACCGTCCTGCAGCGGAAAGGTCAGGTAGATGGAGCGATCCTTGATCCGCTCGTACCCCAGTGACAGCTCGTGACTGGACAGCACGGTGCCGCAGCGCGGGCAATAGGGCAGCACCCGATGGCCCCGATACAGGAGGTCCCGGTCGAACAACCGCCGCAGCAGCCACCACACCGTTTCCACGTAGGGATTGGTGTAGGTGATATAGGCGTGCTCGTAGTCCAGCCAGTACCCGATGCGGTTCGAGAGGGCTTCCCAATCGGCCTTGTAGGTGAAGACGCTCTCCCGGCACAGCCGGTTGAAGGCCTCCACGCCGTAGGCCTCGATGGCCTTCTTGCCGTTCAGCTTGAGCTGTTTCTCGACCTCGATTTCAACCGGCAGGCCATGAGTATCCCACCCCGCGATCCGGGTCACCGCCTTCCCCTGCATCGCCTGGAAGCGGCAGATCAGGTCCTTGATCGTGCGGGAGAAAACGTGATGGATGCCGGGCTTGCCATTGGCCGTCGGGGGGCCTTCGAAGAACACGAATGGTGGCCCGGTCCGGGTCGCGGCGAGGGTCTGCTCGAACAGCCCCTCCGCCTTCCAGTCCGCGAGCAGGGCCTGCTCCAGCCGATCCGGCCCGCCGTCGGGCCAGGGCCGGTAGGTCATGGCGGGGGGATCTGGATGACCAGTTCTGCCACCAGCCTGGTCAGGCGGGGCTCGGCCTCACCCGCTACCGCGAGAATCCTGGTGATGTCGGCCGGCTCGAGGGCGTCGGGAAGGCACTGGTCAGTAATGATCGACATGCCAGTCACCCGCATCCCCTCATGCCGAGCCACGATTACTTCGGGTACCGTGGACATGCCGACGATGTCTGCGCCCATGCCGCGAAGCATCCGGTATTCCGCCCTGGTCTCGAGATTGGGTCCCGGGACTGCCACATACACCCCTTCCCGCAGGGTCACCCCCTGGCTCAGCGCGAGCTTGCGGGCCAAGGCCCGCAGCCCGGGGTCATACGGCTCCGACATGTCCGGGAACCGGGGGCCCAGCCGGTCGTCATTCCGCCCGATCAGCGGGTTGTCGCCCAGCAGGTTGATATGGTCCGCGATCAGCACCAACTCCCCGGGACCCCACAAGGGATGCATCCCGCCTGACACATTGGTGGCCAGGAGGGTGTGGGCCCCCAGGGCGTGCATCACCCGGATCGGGAAGGTGACCTGCTGCAGCGAATAGCCCTCGTAGCGGTGAAACCGGCCCTGCATCGCCACCACCCGGCGGCCCCGCAGGGTACCGAGCAGCAGCCGCCCGGCGTGACTCTCCACGGTCGAGAGCGGAAACCCGGGGATCTCCTGATAGGGAATGGCCGCGGTGGTTTCGATTTCCCGGGCCAGCCCGCCGAGCCCGGTGCCCAGCACGATGGCCAGCTCAGGCGTGAACGGCGTGCGGCCGCGCACTGCCGCGGCCGCCTGGTGAATCCGCTCGAACAGGTCGCTATCGGTCATGCATGGCGCTTGAGGAGCAGCTCGGTCTGCACCTGATGGGAGATCTGGGCGTGGGTCTGCAGGCCGTCCACTTCGCCCAGCTGCCGCTCCAGCAGGGCCCGGAAGTTGGCCAGGTAGGCGGCGAACTGGCGTTGCAGCGCTTCGTGCCGCTCCCGGATCTGGCGCTCCTCGTCCTGGGCCTGCCCCACGATCCGGAGCGCATCGGCCCGGGCCTCGCGCCGCATGGCCTCGCTGTCCCGTTCGGCCTGTTCTCCCGCCGCCACCCGCAGCTGCTGGGCGGCGAGCAGGGCCTCGTTCATCGCGCGTTCCCGCTCCCGGAACGCCCGCAGCTGCTCCTGGAATCCCTGGAGTCGCTCGTCC
This sequence comes from uncultured Gemmatimonadota bacterium, assembly GCA_937871775.1. Lineage (GTDB taxonomy): Bacteria > Gemmatimonadota > Gemmatimonadetes > Gemmatimonadales > GWC2-71-9 > JADJOM01. The sequence continues at coordinate 10,652 of CALMOP010000104.1, forward strand.
AGCTTGGTCCGCTCCCGGAGCAGCCGGTCCAGCTCCTCCGCAACCCGCACCTTGAAGTCATCGACCTGGGTGACGTCGTAGCCCCGCAGGCTCTTTTGAAACTCCTGGGCTCGCACATCGCTCGGCGTCAGGTGGAAGGCGTCGTTGCTCATGTGTCACGCTCCCCGAACAGGACTGTTCCCAGGCGGACCATCGTCGCCCCTTCCTCCACGGCGACCGGATAGTCCCCCGACATGCCCATCGACAGCTCACGCAGGTCCAGCCCAGGGCGCCGGGCGGCGTCCCGCAGTTCCCGCAAGCGACGAAACGACTCGCGCTGCACCCGGGCCTCATCGGTGAACTCCGCCATCGTCATCAACCCGCGCACCTCGAGCCGTGGCAGGTCGGTCACTGCGTTCAGCAGGGGCTCCAACTCCGCCGGCTCCACCCCGCCCTTCTGGGGCTCGCCGGAACAATTGACCTGCACCAAGACCGGTTGCCGAGATTGGGGCGCCGCTCGGCGGTCCAGCTCCCGGGCCAACTCCACACTGTCCAGCGAGTGGATCAGCGCGAACCGATTCACCGCCAGCCTGGCCTTATTGCGCTGCAGGGTCCCGATGAGATGCCATTCGACTGACAGCTCCGGCAGGGCCGCCAGCTTGGCCAGCGCCTCCTGAACCCGATTCTCTCCCACGGCTCGCAGTCCCGCAGACACCGCGGCGAGAACCGCCTCCGGCGGATGGGTCTTGGTCACCCCGATGACCGTCACCGGATGGCTCCACCCAGCCCGCCCCTGATGCTCCGCGATCCGCTCCCGGACCTGTTCCAGCCGCAGCGCGAGTCCCGGGTACTGCATGGGCGGTAAATGTAGGTGGGGGTTGGGGTTATTTAAAGGGGCCCGGGGCCCCGGTGGAATCGGAGAGGGGCTGTTCCAGCAGCCGCTGGATAGCGGCCTGGAAGCCTGGATTGGGGGACAGCTGGGCGGCCCTGGCGGCGTTGCGCACTGCCCGTTCGTGATCGCCCTGGTCCTGGTAGGCAAAGGCGAGCTGGGCGAAGGACAGCGAGAGGTTGTTGGACGCCGTCGCCGAAGTCGGTTCGAGTCCCGTGCTGCCACGCTCCACCAGACCGGCGAAACGATAGCTGTCCCACGCCAGCCGATCGGTGGTGGGAATGTCCACCGCCACCCCCAGGATGCGACGGGTGCTGATGTCCGACCGGGTGGTGTCCACCGGCGCCGTCTGCAGCGACATGGCCAGCCCCTGCTGCAGCAGGTACGGTTCGAGACCGTAGTAGCCCGGGCCGGTGGTCATGGACCAGGCGATGGGACGGCGGCCGAGATTCTCCTGGAGTATCCGGAGCACCAGAAAGTCCCGGCTGTAGAGGGCGGTGCCCTTGCGCAGGGTATCGGTGATCGGCCCCAGGCGGATGGCTACGTCCTCGGGGAGAAGTCGCCCCTCGGCCTGGTGAATCTGGGCATCGGTCAGAGAGTGGAGCGGCCAGCTGGGTACCGTGGGGCTTCGACCCCGCCAGATCGCAGGGGCCGCGGCCTCGTCGAAGGGCCGCACCGGCAAGTCCCGCAGTTGCTGCTTGTACCAGTCAGTCTCGGCCAGAGCCAGGCAGACCACCTGTACGTCCGCCCGGATCCCGTTCACTTCCTGGGCCCACCACAGCGGGAAGGTGTCGTTGTCCCCATAGGTGAACAGGATCCCATAGGGTGGCACCGAGTTCAGCAGGTTATAGGCGAAGTCGGCTGCCAGGGTGGCGTCAGCCCCGTGGCGGCGGGTGGCCGCCTTGAAATTGGCGGCATAGGGCACCAGGGCCAGCACCCCGAGCGGAACCGCGACCAGCGCGGGGGACAGCCGCCATTGCCGGCCCGCCCAGCGCAGCAGTGACACCATTCCGATCCCGGCCCACAGCCCCCAGACCATGAAGCTCACCACGAAGAAGTAATCCCGCTCCCGCACCTCGTGCTGGTTGAAGTCGGGGTAGGTCTCGAACCCCAGGCTGAAACCGGGCTTGAAGTTCATGTAGACCACGAGACCGAGCCCGGTGGCCAGCCACAGCGTGAACAACAGGCGCCAGGCGGAGCGATCCGCCTGACGCTGGGTGAAGAGCCCGTGGATGCCCAGCGCCGCGAACAGGATGGTGAGCAGCGTCCGCGCCGGCACGGCAGCGGACCCAAACCGGATCGCGCGGGTAATCCCGTTGCCCCACTGCCAATCGAAGTACTGGATGTAGTTGAGCAGCTGCAGCCACATCACCGTGGGACTCCGCCCCGGATTGTCGGGACCGTGGAGCACGGTGGGATCGTCCAGCGGGGTGCGCACCGGATACTGGGCCCGACGAATCACCGCCAGCAGCGAATTCCAGTGGTCCGGCTGGGCCTCGTTCACGATCGGATGCTGCCCGGCCCGGATGTAGAGAAAGAGGTAGCTGGTGATCCCCAGCGCGGCGACCGTCACCGCGACCAGCGCGAAGGGCAGGCTCCGGGCCCGCACTGCGAGGCCCAGGGCGACGAGGTAGCACGCCCCGCCCAGCACGGTCAGCGGAGTACTGCCGAGCCCGCCGCCGATCAGCAGGGCCCAGGTGCCTGCGACCACCGCGACCTCGGCCCATTCCGCCCGCTGCACCTCCGGCCGCGCCGCCGGGGACTCGGCCAGGATCGACGCCAGGTAGACCACCACGGCGGGGCCCACCAGCAGGGCCAACAGGTGATTCCCGACCGACACGCCGGCCAGATACAGGATGAGCAGCAGCAGATGCGGCGCCCGCGGTGTGCCCCGGGCATCCCGCCAGCGGAGGCAGAGCCAGCACACCAGGGCGATGGTGAAGGTCGCGGCGGCGTAGACCTCGGTCTCATTGGAGTTCTGCCAGACCGTGAAGCAGAACGCCGCCGCCAGCGTCGCGGCGAAACTGCCGCCCACCGTCACCAGGCGACCCCACTCCGGAGTCTCCGCGGCGGTCAGCCGGCCCAGGCCATCATGGACCACCAGGAACAGGAACCCGGCTGCCAGCGCGCTCAGGGTGGCGCTGAGCAGATTGGTGCGCACGGCGTACTCGGTGATCGGCAACAGCGCCGCCCACACGTGCCCGATCATCACGAACAGCGGAGTCCCCGGCGGATGGGGAATCC